>SYAB01000456.1 GCA_005787665.1 Actinomycetota bacterium | reverse complement strand
CCGGTCCGCCCGACGTTGACCCGGATATCGCGCAGCACGGTCTGGGCCTCTTCGGGCGGGTACTTGTAGGCCACCGCCCAGCGCGGGGCGCGCGAGGTGGCGCCCAGTCGGCGCTGCTGGGCGAACTCGTCGACCTTGACCACGATGCCGTCGATCTCGTGCTCGATCTGATGGCGCCGCTCGCCCCAGAACTCGATCCGCTCGGCCACGGCGGCCAGGCCCCGGACCCGGGCGGTGTGATCGGAGACCGGCAGGCCCCAGGCCCGCATCGCCAGATAGGCGTCGTGCAGGGTGGCGGGCGAAGCGGCCCCGGCGTACTCCGCGTGGCCCACGCCATGGCAGATCATCCGCAGTGGTCGCCGGGCGGTGACGGCAGGGTTCTTCTGCCGCAGCGAACCGGCCGCGCTGTTGCGCGGGTTGGCGAACGGCGGTTTACCCTCGGCGATCAGGCTGGCGTTGAGATTCTCGAAGTCGGCGACCATGAAGAACGCCTCGCCGCGCACCTCCAAGACGGCGGGAAGGGGGTATTCGGTTGAGGCAGTCAGAGTTTCGGGTATGTCACCGATGGTGCGGGCGTTGAGGGTGACGTCCTCCCCCACCCGTCCGTCGCCGCGGGTCGCCGCCCTCTCCAGTCGGCCGTCGCGGTAGACCAGCGCCAGGGCGACCCCGTCGACCTTCAGCTCGCACAGATAGTCCGGCTCCGGGCCTATCTCGTTCTCCACCCGGACCGACCAGGCCTGGAGCTCCTCGGTGTTGAACACGTCGTCGAGGCTGAGCATGCGTTCGAGATGCTCGGCCGCGGTGAACTCGGTGGCGAAACCGGCCCCGCCGACCAGCTGGGTGGGCGAGTCCGGCACCCGCAGTTCCGGATAGCGCTGTTCGAGGGCGAGCAGTTCGTTGAACAGCGCGTCGAAGTCGGCGTCGGAGACGACCGGCGCGTCCTTGACGTAGTAGCGGAACTGGTGCTCGCGCACCTCGTCGGCAAGGTCCTGCCAGCGGCGACGCACATCCGGTTCGATCGGGTCGGTGTCCGGGACGTCGGGGGCCACCGTCGCAGGCTATCGGAACCGCGAAATGGCGGTTCCCCGGGCGACCGGCCCCGTAAGATCTGGCCGTCGTCACGCAGGGGTGGCATGCGACGCCCTGACGAAACGATCGACCGAAAGGCACCCATGACGCGTCCACTTGCCGTTGTTCTCCGCTTCGTCGCTGTCGTCACGAGCGTCATTGCGGTTCTCCTATGCGGCGGAGCGATCGCCTCGGCCGATCCGGCAACCCCGTGCACCGCTGCGGACCTGGCGCGAATATCGGCCGGTGTCTCCAGTGCCACGGCGGACTATCTCACCGCCAATCCTGACGTGAACGCGTTTTTCACCAGCCTCAAGGGCCAGGACACGGAGACACTGCGCGTCAATGTCGACAACTATCTGAGTTCCAACCCCACGATCAGAGCCGATCTGGAGGGCATCCGCGCGCCCTTGGCCGCCTTCGAGACGCAGTGCCTGTAGTCGGCCTCGAGAAGCCGCCGTCGATGCCGATCGAGAAAATCGTCAACATATGCCGTCGAGAGGATGACCGCCATGCGTATCACCCGGATCGTTACCCTTGCGATTACCGCCGCTGCGGCCGTGATCGCCGCCTCGGTCACGAGTCCGCCGCACCTCAGCGCCGAACCCGGGGTGGGGGGCTGTGTGAACGTCGTCGGCGTTTCGGCATGCAGCAACGTCGGCGTCAACGTGCCGAACATCAACGCGGTAGCCAACGCCATCCCGAACATTCCCGTGCCGAACATCAATGTCCCCCACATCAATCCGGGCGGTTTTCATGGGCGCTGACCCGAGTTTATCGACCCGCCCCCGTACGGGCGTAGCCCTTGCAGCCGACGCCTAGCTGCGCCCGGGAAGGCGCATCAGGGTTCGCACCAGGGGGAACAGCGACTTCTGCCACAGCTCCTTGGGCATGCCCAGTGGCGGGTCGAGATTGAGTACCCGGGCGGTCGCAATGGTCTGCGCTTCAGTGTATTTCAGCAGGCCCTCCGCGCCGTGGCGGCGTCCGACACCGGAGATTCCCATCCCGCCCATCGGCGCCCCGAGACTGCCCCACGTCATGGCATAGCCCTCGTTGACGTTGACCGTTCCCGAACGAAGCCGGGCGGCGATCTTCTCGCCCTCGGCGTCCGAACCCGCCCACACGCTCGCGTTGAGCCCGTACTTGGTGTCGTTGGCCTTCTGCACGGCCTCGTCGATGTTGTCGACCGGGTAGATCGCGACCAACGGCCCGAAGGTCTCGATACCGGCGCATTCCATCTCGCCGGTGACCCCGGTGAGAACGGTCGGCTCGTAGAACAGCGGGCCGATGTCGGGCCGGGCCTTACCGCCGGCGATCACCGTGGCGCCCTTGGCCTTCGCGTCCTCGACATGACTCGCCACGGTCTTGAGCTGACCTTCGGAGATCAGGCTGCCCATGTCGGCGGAGAAGTCGTACTCGGTACCCAGGCGCATCTTGTCGACCGCCTCGCCGAACTTGCGGGTGAACTCCTCGAACACCGGCGCCTCGACGTAGATCCGCTCGATCGAGATGCACAGCTGGCCGGCGTTGGAGAAACACGCCCGGGTGGCCGCCTCGGCGACCTTGTCCAGGTTGGCCCGCCGGGTGATGATCATCGCGTTCTTACCGCCGAGTTCGGCGGAGAAGCCGACCAGCCGTCGTCCGCACTGCTCGGCGAGCTGGCTCCCGGTCGCCGACGACCCGGTGAACATCAGGTAGTCGCAGTGTTCGACGATCGCCGTCCCGACAATCGAGCCCGGCCCGGGCACGATCGCGTACAGGGCACGGGGCAGCCCGGCCTCGTAGAGGAGTTCGGCGCATGCGAGGGCGCTGTAGGGGGTCTGGCTGTCGGGTTTGAGCACCACCGCGTTACCGGCGATCAGCGCGGGCACCGCGTCGGAGGCGGTCAGCGTCATCGGGTAGTTCCACGGCGAGATCACCCCGACCACGCCCACGGGTTGATAGAGGACGGTGGTGCGGCCGATGACGGGCAGCAACGAGGGCACCCGGCGGGCCTTGAGCAGGTCCTCGGAGACCTCCGCGTAGTAGTTGGCGTTGGTCATCAGGTCGATGACCTCCTCCTGGGCGGCCCACCGGGCCTTGCCGGCTTCGGCCTGCAGCAGGTCCATCAGGAACTCGCGGTTCTCGACGATCAGGTCGCGGTAGCGGCGCACGATCTTGAGCCGGTCGGCGACCGGGCGCTCGGCCCAGTCGACCTGGGCCGCCCGGGCCTTGGCGAATGCCGCCTCGACATCGGCGGCGGTACCGACCGGGATGGTGCCCAACGCCCGGCCGGTGAAGACCTCCTCGACGGTGCGCGTCGGCCGCGCGGCGGGGTCCTCGATCGCGGCCAACGCTCGCAGGCGGTCGAAAGTATCGGCTGATGGAGCGGGCATGTGGCCACCTCGTCTCGAAAGGGTCCCATGGTCTATGGGTACGGTCCTGTGGGTTCAGCCTAGCCACCGCGCGGAGCAGGGCTCAGACGGCTGCGGGGTCCTCGGCCATCGCCGCCGCGGCCCGTTCCGCCAGAGCGGTCGCGGTCCGCGCCCAGGCCTCCCCCGCGCCGGCCAGCCCGCACGCCGGGCTGATGCCGACCCGCTCGCCGAGCACGCCACGCGGGAAGCCGATCCGGTCGGTCAGGGCCGCTGCCGCGGAGGCGATCTCCTCGAAGGACGGCCGTTGATGGGGTGCGGCGGCCGGGATCAGTCCGAGCACCACGGCGCGGCCGGCATCGACGAAGGCTGCGAGACCGTCCAGCCCGTCATCGTCGAGCGTCGCGGCGTCCACCGCCACCGCGCCGATCCCGCTGCGTACCAGTGCATCCCAGGGGATATTTGCAGCGCAGCAGTGCAGCAGCGCCTCCACGCCGGCGCGGTTCACGCACTCGTCGAGCAGACCGATCACCAGGGTCTCGTCCACCGGGTGGACCGGCGTCAGCGCCGTCACTCCGCCCAGCCGCCCGGCCAGGGCGGCCGGCAGCAGCGGTTCGTCGAACTGCACCACCACCGGGGCGGCGAGTCGCCGGGCCACCTCCGCCCGATGGACCGCCACCCCTTCGGCCAGCGACGCCGCCAGGTCGCGCACCGCCCCGGGATCGGTGATCGCGCGGTGGCCGTTACTGAGTTCGAGGGAGGCGGCCAGCGTCACCGGGCCGGGCGCCTGCACCTTCACCGCGCATCCCGGACGGGTCCCGCCGGCCTTCTCCCAAGCCTCTTCGAGGGCGTCGATGTCCTCGTCGAGCAGGCTGGCCGCGCGCCGGGTCACCGCGCCCGGACGCGCGGCGATCCGGTATCCGCGCGGGACGGTGTCGATGGCGATGTCGACGAGCAACGCCCCGGCACGCCCGATCAGGTCCGCGCCTACCCCGCGGTCGGGCAGCTCGACGAGGTAGGGCAGCCGGTGCACTTCGCCGATGACGATCTCAGCGGCCCGCCGGGGGCTTGTCCCGGGCCAGGAGCCCATTCCGGTCGCCGCCGCGAAGGTACTCACCGAACAACCGGGATGAGGGTGGCGCTGGCGAGGACCTCGTCACCCTCGGGATCAGTGCGGTACACCACCATCGTCTGTCCGGGGGCGACCCCGCGCAGCGGGTCTCGCAGCGTGACGTGCAGCAGTCCGTCGACGGCTTCGGCGACACCCGAAGCGATACCGCCGTGGGCGCGAACCTGCACTTCACAGTAGAGCGGTTCGGCCAGGGCCGCGCCCGAGGTGAACACCGGATCCCGGCCCGTCAGGCTCCACACCTCGAGGTCCTCGGCGTCGCCGACCCGCACCGTCCGGGATTCGGCGTCGATGGCGGTGACGTAACGCGGCCGCCCATCCGGGCCGGGTCCGGCGATGCCGAGTCCCTTGCGCTGGCCGACGGTGAACCCGTGTACGCCGTCGTGGCGGGCCAGTTCGGCACCGGAGGCGTCGACGACCGCACCGGGGCGCACCCCGATTCGCGCCCCCAGGAACGCGCGGGTGTCTCCGGACGGAATGAAGCAGATGTCATGGCTGTCGGGCTTGGCCGCCACCGCGAAACCGAGGCGGGCGGCCTCCTCGCGGATCGCCGCTTTGGGGGTGTCTCCGATCGGGAACACGGCGTGGCGCAACTGCTCGGCGGTCAACACGCCCAGCACATAGGACTGGTCCTTGTCACGGTCGACCGCCCGGCGCAACCGGCCCTGCGACAGCCGGGCGTAGTGGCCGGTGGCCACCGCATCGAAGCCCAGCGCCAGCGCGCGGGCGGCCAGCGCGGAGAACTTGATCCGCTCGTTGCAGCGCACGCACGGGTTCGGGGTCTCCCCGCGCGCGTAGGAGTCCACGAAGTCGTCGATGACGTCAGCCTTGAACCGGTCGGCGAAATCCCAGACGTAGAAGGGGATTCCGAGGACATCGGCGACCCGGCGGGCGTCTCCGGCATCCTCCCGCGAGCAGCATCCGCGCGATCCGGTACGCAGCGTCCCCGGCGTGTGGGACAGCGCGAGGTGGACACCGACCACGTCATGCCCGGCCGCCACCATCCGCGCAGCAGCGACCGATGAGTCCACGCCCCCGCTCATCGCAGCCAGCACCCTCACCGCAGCACCGCCGGGGAACTGGCCAGCGCCGCCTGCCTTGCGCGGCTGACCGCCACCGGCAGTACCCGCAGCGCGGCATCGACGTCGGCGTCAGTGCTGGTGTGACCCAGCGACAACCGCAGCGAACCGCGGGCACGGTCAGGGTCGGCACCCATGGCCAGCAGCACGTGGGAGGCCTGTGCCACGCCAGCGGTACAGGCCGACCCGGTGGAACACTCGATGTGATTGGCATCGAGCAGCATCAACAGCGAATCCCCCTCGCAGCCGGCGAAGGTGAAGTGGGCGTTGCCGGGAAGCCGGCCCGCGCCGGTCGCGCCGTTGACCACGACATCCTCGATGGAGCCGGTCACCCCGTCGATCAGCCGATCACGCAGGACGCACAGCCGTGTGGCCGTCTCCGCCCGGGCACCGACGGCGACGTCGGCCGCGACGGCCATGGCGACGGCGCCCGCGACGTCAAGTGTTCCCGACCGCACATCGCGTTCCTGGCCACCGCCGTGCAACAGTGGAACGCAGGCGGTGTCGCGGCGCAAGAGCAGTGCTCCAACGCCGGTAGGCCCGCCGAACTTGTGCCCGGTGATACTCAGTGCGGAGAGTCCCGACGCGGCGAAGTCCAACGGAACCTGCCCCACCGCCTGCACCGCGTCGCTGTGCATCGGTACGCCGAACTCCGCTGCGGTGGAGACCAACTCGGTGATCGGCATGAGGGTGCCGACCTCGTTATTGGCCCACATCACCGAGACCAGTGCGACATCGTCGTGTGCTGCGAGAGCGTCGCGCAGTGCGGCGGGACGCACCGACCCGTCCGGCTCGGTAGGCAGGTAACTCACCGCGGCGCCTTCGTGCTCGGCTAGCCACGCCACCGCGTCGAGCACCGCGTGGTGCTCGACCGCGGTGGTGACGATGCGCCGACGGGCGGGGTCGGCGTCGCGGCGGGCCCAGTAGATGCCCTTGATGGCAAGGTTGTCACTCTCCGTGCCGCCGGCAGTGAGGATCACCTCCGACGGCCGGGCGCCCAGGTTGGCGGCCAGGCTCTCCCGCGCCTCCTCGACACGGCGGCGGGCGGCGCGGCCCGCGGTGTGCAGCGAGGAAGCGTTGCCCACCACGCCCAGTGCGGCGACCATCGCCTCGATGGCTTGCGGGTGCATCGGGGTGGTGGCAGCGTGGTCGAGGTAGACCGACCGGGTCTGGCTCATGGCCCGTTCAGGATACCGGCCGGGGTTGGCGAGGGATCCGGGCGAGCAGGCCAGCTCCGGCGAATCGGGTGGCAGTCGGGTCCGGCCGTGGCACCATTTCGGCGTGTGCTTCTCGATGACGGCCGATCTGGTGGCCGGCACCGCGCTGGTGCCGGTAGCGGCGTTGACGCTCCGTGAGGTCAAACACCGCCGGGAGTTGATGTTCGCGATGCTGCCTGCGGTCTTCGCGGTGCACCAGTTCCTCGAGGTCGCCGTCTGGGCCGGATTGGACGGCGATGTCTCGCCCGGCATGGCGAATCTGGCGATGCGCGCCTACCTGTTCATCGCCTGGCCACTGTTGCCCGTCTACATGCCCCTGGCCGTGATGTTGCTCGAACCTCCCGGCCCCCTGCGCCGATGGGCCGCCCCGTTCGTCGCCCTCGGTGCCATCGTGTCCGTCTACTTGGGGTACGTGGTGCTGGCCAATCCCGTGGAGGTGATCCGCCATCCGTACGGGCTCGAGTACCTCACCGTCGTACAGCACCCACTGGTGTGGGCGGTGCTCTACATCATCGCGGTCATCGGTCCGCCCCTGATGTCGGGCTACCGATCCATCGTGGCTTTCGGCGTTCTGAACCTGGTGGGCCTCATCGTGGTCGCCGTCTTCTACTTCAACGCCTTCGCATCGCTGTGGTGCGTCTTCGCCGGAGTGTCCTCGATCCTGATGCTGGTGCACATGATCCGGCGGCGGCGTACGCCCGACGCCGAGCGTTTGCCGGCCAGCCCGGGCAGGCGGGTCCAGACCGCGGGGAACCCCTGACGATCGGTGCCTCCTCGTACCTGCGACGGCGTCGAAAACCGCCTGGTGCTCGACCACGGTAGTGACGATGCGCCGGCGGGCGAGGTCGGCGTCGCGGCGAGCCCAGTAGATGCCCTTGATGGCAAGGTTGTCACTCTCCGCGCCGCCGGCAGTGAGGATCACCTCCGACGGCCGGGCTCCCAGGTTGGCGGCCAGGCTCTCCCGCGCCTCCTCGACGCGGCGGCGGGCGGCGCGGCCCGCGGTGTGCAGCGAGGAGACGTTAACCACCACGGCCAACGCGGCGATCATCGCCCCAATGGCCGGCGGGTGCATCGAGGTGGCGACAGCGTGGTCGAGGCAGGCCGACCGGGCCTGGCTCATGGCCTGTCGAGGATACCGGCGCCCGGCTTCCCGCCGAACAAGCGCGGGTAAAGGCAACTAGACCTTGCGAGCGTTGATGGCTTCGGGGGCGGCTTCAACGAATTGCAGCAGGGTGAAGTAGGGGCGGCCGACCTGGTGCTGCGAACTCAGGAATCGACGTTGCATCCGCAACGGCGTGAACCGCAACAATCTCAGAAATATCGATCCCTATCAGCCACGTCAATGACGCCCTCGTCAACCCGGTCGGGGAAGAATGTATAGACGTTGTCGATATCACTACCTCCCGGGCCGGGCCACTCCAAAGGCGCGTAGTACGCGTTGAGGCCGTCGACCGTAGGAACCATGCTCAGACCATGTACTTCGACGACAAAGTTAATGTGGTCTTCGCTGTCGTCGACACGAGCACCGTAAATTCTCTGGCCCGAGGGAGAGTCGTAGTGACGGTCTTCGCCTTCACTGAATTCATCGTCTGAAACGTATGCTCTGTTCGCAATCTGCCCGACTTTGACGCCATCTTGCGTGTTGAACCAAACGCGGAACGGGTCGCCGTAGACAAACTGCACTGGGTAGTCGATTGCTCCGTTGTGGTTTCGGACGATGTTTCGCAATTCGCCGAGTTCCCAATTCCCTTGGCCGTCCTGATGCGCGGTATAGATGCGAAGGTGTAACTCGGTGCTCTGCGCGTACGCTGGAGGTGAACCGAAGAAGGCCCAGGCATTTGGGGAGACGAAAGTCGGCGGACCATCAGTTCCGTTGTCACGATGACCCTCTTGGACCGCGACGACGGCGATCATCTGATCGGTCCGGTTTTTCAACGACACGTGGACCCCCCGAATTTGTCCGAATGATCGACCGAGGAGAATGCCTCCGGGTTCGATGACGTTGATGGTGGCTGTTCGCGGCGGCGGTGCGTTGGTGGGTAGTCCCAGGAGAGTCGCGAGACGGTTGAGCGCGGCGTTGACATCATCAAGCAGATGGAAATGGGCGGGGTTGGCAGAGTTGTCGTCAGTTGCGCGGACGGTGAACGAATCGGCACCGCCCGTGCTCGCGAAGCCGTCATCGGGGGTATACACGTAGGTGCCGTCGTCGATAATTTCGAGGCGTCCATGGGCGGGTGCGGACGTAACCACGTACGTGATCACGTCGCCGTCGACGTCGGTGCCGCCCAAGGAGCCAACAAATTGCCCGGTTTCGAGGTCCACGGTTTGCTCACCGGGGGCCAAAGTCGGCGCGGTATTGAACAGGGTGTAGTGCAGGCGGCGCATCCCGGTCCATATCCAGGCGAGCAGATCCGGGACCGGGGCTGAAGGGATGGGCAGGTTATTGCCCAAGTTGCCGAGCCCGATCCACGAGAGTCCTTCGGTGATGACGGACCGCCAGGTCACCGGGGCGGTCACGGAGGCTGGGTAAGCTGGGGCGACCGACCCGGATGCCGGCGCGCTCGATCCAACTCCGACGCCGTAGTCGTAGTCGTAAATGCCGCCTTCCGAAAAATCCCCTGTCGATGCGGGTGCCGGTCGCTCGACCCGCACGGAGGTGATCGAATCCGCGTTGTTCGCCCCCCTGCCCGACTGAAGGCGTTTGAGTCCCGACAGCGCCGGCGGGATCGCATCTCCACCACCCGACAAACCCGCGCTGGCATTCGCAACTGGATCGACCGCGGCTAATGCCTTCGCCGCTGACACCGCCGACGCGGCTTCGGCGAGCTGCGACGTCCGCGCGGAGGCCGAGCGTGGCAACGACCCCAACGCATGGGGCGACCGCCTAACCTCAGCCTTCCCGGCATCCCCGGTCGATCCCCCGGAGCGTCGCAAACCACCCGTCGACACGCGCGTTGACTTTTCCGCCGCCGACGACGTCGCCCTTTCGCTGGCAGAGCCGCCATCGGCGTCGGCGGCAGCCACCGCCGGTGCGACCGTCAACGCGACTCCCAACCCGGCCGCTCCCGCGCCGACCTGCAACCAGCGAACGACGGGCAGACGCCCGACCCGACGACCCCGACCCTCACCCGAAGGGAGATGAACATATTCGACAGCCATAACCCACGCTCCTCTCGACGAGCGTGAACATAAGAGCCTTCTACGCTCAGCCATACCTGACCCGTTCAGCGACCGTCACGCTCTTGTGATGATTCTCTAGTCCGTGCCCCCCGTCAACCATCAGACCCCCGGACCCCTACCGACTACCGGCGCCCCGGATTTCCCGCCGAGCGGACGCGAAAGGTCCCGACACGCCGAGGCGTGCGGGACCTTTCCGTCTGCTCGCGGGCAGAAGCAACTAGCCCTTGCGGGCCTTGACAGCCTCGGTCAGCTGCGGTGCGACGCTGAACAGGTCACCGACGATGCCGTAGTCGGAGATCTCGAAGATCGGCGCTTCCTCGTCCTTGTTGACCGCGACGCTGGTCTTCGAGGTCT
>SYAB01000455.1 GCA_005787665.1 Actinomycetota bacterium | reverse complement strand
TTTCCCATCGCCGACGACCAGGGCAACGTCTGGTTCGGGAACACCGATCCCGCCGGGAGTACCAGCCTCGTGCGGATTCGTTAGCTGCCCGCCGGATAGGCGTGGACCAGCGCCGACGACAGTCGCGGTACCGCGTGGGTCAGGGTGTGCTCGGCGTGATGCGCAAGGTGGTGCGCCTGCTCGAGGCTGATCGCCGGATCGACGTCGAGTTCGGCCTCGGCATGCAGGGCATGCCCGATCCAGCGCATCCGCACCCGCGGCACCCCGAGAACGCCGGGCTCGGCAGCCAACGCGCGCTCGGCGGATTCGACAAGATCCGGGTCAACCCCGTCAAGGAGCCGGGCGAAGACATCGCGGGCCGCCGTCCGCAACACGAACAGGATCGCCACGGTAATCAGCAGGCCGATGATCGGGTCGGCCAGCGGGAAACCGAGCCAGACTCCGCCGGCACCGAAAACCACGGCCAGCGAGGTGAATCCGTCGGTGCGGGCGTGCAGCCCATCGGCCACCAGCGCAGCAGACCCGATCCGCCGACCCACCCGGATCCGGTAGAGAGCGACCAGTTCGTTGCCCAGGAAACCCACCGCCCCGGCGACCGCGACCCAGCCCAGATTGTCGATCGTGACCGGACGGATCAGCCGGCGGATCGACTCGTAGCCGGCCACACCGGCCGACAGGGCGATCATCGCCACCACGAACAGGCCGGCCAGGTCCTCCACCCGGCCCAGGCCGTAGGTGAACCTCGTGGACGCGGCCCGGCGCCCGAGCGCGAACGCGATCCACAGCGGAACCGCGGTCAAGGCGTCGGAGAAGTTGTGGATGGTGTCCGCGGCCAGTGCGACCGAACCCGAGACGGCCACGACCACCAGTTGGAACAGCGCCGTCACACCGAGTGCCAGCAGACTGATCTTTACCGCCCGGATGCCCTGCGCGCTGGACGTCAGGGCGTCATCGACACCGTCGACGTGATCGTGGCTGTGCGGCGCGAACACCCCGCGCACCGCGCCCAGCAGTCCGTCGCGGTGATGGTGGTGCCCCTCGCGGTGGCCGTGCCCGGGTGTGCCGGAAACGTGACTCATCACGACGTTGCCTCCCGCCCGCGGGTGTCGTGCAGGCGGGCCACGTCGCCCTCGCCGCGATGGTGGCCGGGAATGCCCGGGCCGGCGTGCTCGGCGTTGAACACCGCGTCGGTGACAAGTTGTCCGACGTGGGCGTTCTCCAGGCTGTAGTAGATCGTGGTCGCCTCCCGGCGGGTCCGCACCAACCGCGCCATCCGCAGTTTGGCCAGATGCTGGGACACGGTCGCGGGCGGCTTGGCCACCGTCTCGGCAAGATCGCTCACCGAAAGCTCCCGGTCCACCAGCGCCCACAGCAGCCGTACCCGGGTCGGATCGGAGAGCATCCGGAAAACCTCGACGACCAGGCCCGCCTGATCGTCGTCGAGCCTGCGGCGGCATACATCCTTATCTGCGCGCATACGAAGATATTAGCGGCGTGCGCCCATCGGCACCAACCTCACCGGCCGGTACGCCCCCTGCGGCACCGCTCGGAGCAATATCGGACCTCGCCCCAGGCGCGGGCCCACTTCTTGCGCCACTCAAAGGGGCGGCCGCAGGTTTCACAGAGTTTCGGTGGGTGCCCGTTCTTGATCCGGGGCCGGGATGGCATCAGAGCTCACCGTCCACAGAGCTTGCGCGCCAACGACTCCCACGCTCGCGACACGTCCTCGACTGTGCGGCCCCGGCCCTGGAGTTCATGCGCGACGTAGTCCGCTTCCAGCAGGGCCAGCAGCGCGTCGGTCTGAGCGTCGAGATTCCCGGTGCTCGACGCCGCTTCCAGAAGCAACCGCACGTGGGTGTGCAGCACCTCGGAGGCCGGGTTGTGGCGCGCCTGCGGGTCACGGTCGATCTGCACGAGAACGGCCAGATGGGATTCGACGAACCGGAGCCGCTCCCGTCCGAACGCCAGCAGTCGCCGCAACGGCGGGGCGTGTGGACCCAGTGGCGGCGGCCCGAACATGAACGCCTGCTGCATCGCGCGTTCGTCCTCGTCGAGCAACTCGGCCAGCAGACCGGCCCGGCTCCCGAACCGCCGGAACAACGTACCTTTGCCCACACCGGCCGCCGCCGCGATGTCCTCGGTGCTGACCTCCTCGGGGCAGCGCGCCGCGATCAGTCGGCGGGCGGCGTCCAGCAACAGGCGGCGATTGCGGGCCGCGTCACCGCGTTGCGGCCGGGCATCGACGACCTCCACCCGACCCACTCTAAACGACCCCGGAATTAAACGGACCGCAGTCCGGTTAAGCTGAGCATGGACTTGCCGACGAGAGGACAACACATGGCACCGACGACGATTCTGACACTGGTGGGAAGCCTGCGATCGGCGTCGGTCAACCGACGACTGGCCACTTTGGCCGCCGCGACCGCCCCCGACGACGTGCGGTTGGACATCTACGAGGGCCTCGCCGAGGTGCCCTTCTACAACGAGGATCTCGACACCGATGAACCCCCGGCCGCCGTCGCCGCACTGCGGGCCGCCGCGACACAGGCCGACGGGGCACTGTTCGTCACCCCGGAGAACAACGGCACCATTCCGGCCGTCCTCAAAAACGCCATCGACTGGCTCTCACGCCCCTGGGGCGCCGGCGCACTCAACGGCAAGCCGGTGGCGGTCATCGGCTTCGCCCTCGGGCGTAGCGGCGGGTCCTCGGCGCACGACGAGACCCGCAAGTCACTAGGCATCGCCGGCCCCCGGGTGCTCGACACCGTCACGCTGTCCCTGTCGGGCCGGGACCTGAACGGCCAGGACCCCGCCGAACACGCCGCCACCGTCGATGCGGTTCGCGCCGCGGTACTCGAACTTGTCACCGACATCGCATCGACCCGAGCTGAATCGGCATGACGGACATCGACATTCGGCGCGCCGATGACCGGCCACTCACCCGTACCCCGTGGCTGCACTCGAGGCACTCGTTCTCCTTCGCAACACACCACGATCCCGCGAACACCCACCACGGACTGCTGCTGGTCAACAACGACGACATCGTCGCACCCGGAACGGGTTTCGACACCCACCCGCATCGCGACATGGAGATCGTCACCTGGGTCCTCTCCGGCTCTTTGGTACACCAGGACTCCACCGGGCACTCAGGGGTGATCTATCCCGGCCTGGCCCAGCGGATGTCGGCCGGCCGAGGGATCCTGCACTCGGAGAAGAACGACTCGTGGACCATCGCAGGCGAGGAACACACCTAACCCGTCCATTTCATCCCGATGTGGGTCGTCCCCGATGAGCCGGGACGCACACCGGGATACCAGCAACTCGAGATCGACGACGAACTGCTGCACGGCGGTCTGATCACCATCGCCTCGGGGATGCCGGCGCACCGGGACGGCAGCGCCATCACCATCGGCAACCGGTTCGCCGCTCTGCACGGCGCGCGACTGGCCCCCGGTGACAGCGTCGAACTCCCCGACGCGCCCTACCTCCACCTGTTCGCCGCGCGCGGCGGGGTGACTCTCGAAGGCAGCGATGAGCTCCAGAGCGGCGATGCCGCGCGGATCACCGGTGCGGGAGGTCAGCGTCTCACCGCGACCGGACCCGCCGAGATCCTGGTGTGGGAGATGCACACCCGGGCCGCCTGAGGACGAATCGGTAGGACTTTCAGCCGATATCGGCGTAGGGCAGCTACCGCGGGTGCGACGATTCCGGGGTCACCGTTCCGCTCTCGACCAGGAGCCGCACCGATGAGCCAGCCGACCGTGTCCGAGTACATCCTGCGCCGCCTCTCCGCGCTGGGGATCGACAGAGTGTTCGGGGTGCCCGGTGACTACGCGTTCTCCATCGACGACGCCGTGGAGAAGGTGGCCGGGCTGGAGTGGGTGGTCAACGCCAACGAACTCAACGCGGCCTACGCCGCCGACGGCTACGCCCGAGTCCGCGGCGCGGCGATCCTGACGACCACCTATGGGGTCGGCGAACTGTCGGCACTCAACGGGGTGATGGGCGCCAAGGCGCACCGGGTCCCGGTTTTCCACCTGGTCGGCATGCCCAGCGGACGCATCCAGCACCTCGGCCTGATCACCCACCACAACCTCGGGGACACCCGATACGACCGGTATCAGGCGATCTCCTCGGCCGCGTGCTGCGTCTGGGCGGTACTCACGCCGGACAACTGCGTCGAGGAACTCGAGCGGGCGATCCGGGAGGCCCTGCGCCACTCGATGCCCGCGTATCTGGTTATCGCGGAGGCCGACGGGTACGCGCCGCTGATCGGCGATCCGGTAACCGGCGTGCCGCTGGATCAGATCAAACGCCAGCGCAGCGACCCGGTCGAGCTTCGGGCCGCCGTCGACACGGTGCTGCAACGACTCTCGGCCGCGCAGCGTCCGGCGGCCATGATCACCGCGCTGACCGCCCGCTACGGGGTGGCCGGCCGGGCTGCCGAGCTGATCACCCGGGCCGGCCTGCCGGTGGCGATCATGTCCTACGACAAGGGCGTGGTCGACGAGTCGCTGCCCAACTACATCGGCCTCTACGGCGGGCAGGCCTCTTCCCCGGCCGGGGTGCGCGAGACGGTCGAGCAGGCCGACCTCCTGCTGGATATCGGCGGAGTAATGCTCACCGAACTCAACACCGGCATGTGGAGCGCCGGCCTGGACGTCGACCGGGCGGTGTGCATCCACGACAACTGGGTGCGCGCCGGTGACAAGGTGTTCATCAACGTAGCGATCGACGACGTCCTCGACGCGCTGATCGCGGAGGTGACGCCGGCCGCCCTGCCGGCCGTGTCCGGTCCTCCCCCACTTCTGGAGCTGACCGGCTCCGGGACCGACCCGACCTCCTCGGCGACGTTCTATCCCCGACTGCAACGCAGGCTGTCCGCGGGCGACAGGCTGGTCATCGAGACGGGGACGGCGATGATGCATCTCAACGCCATGCGCCTGCCGGCCGGGGTCTCGGCCCAGGAGCAGGGCCTGTGGGGCTCGATCGGCTGGGCGACCCCGGCCACCCTGGGCATCGCGCTTGCCAAGACCGCCGGGCGCACCTGGCTGGTCACCGGCGACGGGTCCCATCAGCTGACCCTCAACGAGCTCGCGGTGATGGGGCGCTACCGGGTGAATCCGGTCATTTTCGTCCTCAACAACGGCCTGTTCGGGATCGAGGACGTCATCAGCGAGCGCGGCCACGTCTACGACGACCTCGCCGCGGTGCGCTATCACCTGCTGCCGGAGGCCATGGGCTGCACGGGGTGGCTGTCGGAAAAAGTGAGCACGGTGGCCGAACTGGACGCCGTGCTCGACGCGATCGACCGCCACGACGGAGCGGCCTACGTTGAGGTGATGATCCCCGGCGAGGAGAGCCAACCGTTGCCGATCGAGATGAAGGACCGCGCCTACAAGCTGCGCACACCCGAATCAGGCTGAGGCCGTGAGGGTCTGGGAGACTTAACGTTGTCCTGCCGGTGGCACCGGAGAACTCGGGGTCGGCGTCCCTGCCCCGCCCGGGCCCATACCCCCACCTCTCATCCCACCCGGGGCCATACTTCCCGGCCCCATTCCACCGGGTCCCATGCCGCCACCCGGCATCTGCATCATCGGGCAACCACCCGTGGGACCGTCGGTGCGCATCTGACCGCTCGGGTAACCGCGGTGCCACCCGTACCCGCCGGCGGCGCGGGCCGCGAAAAATCCGGAGCAAAAAACCACCGCGACGATGAACAGGATGCCGGCGACGATGCCGACCCACGCCAACGCCTGGTAGAGCCGGGCGTTGCGGTCCTGAGCGCGTTCGGGGGTGCCGGTCGGCGGCACGGTGTCGGCGGCTGACGTCGGTTCGGTCATGGTTCTGATCCCTCCTCAGTGGCGATGCGGGTCGGTAGCTGATACCTGTCCAGGTACGAGCACGAGCGCATATCGCTTGAAGACTGCGCTGCTGTGCGCGGGGTTTTGGTGTTGGTTGTGTGAAGATTCGCTCAAGTCGGTGACCCACACCTTCCGCACGGCACGATGAAGAAATGGATCCGATATCCGACAGCCTTCCCGGCGGCTCCGAGTTGGGCTATCGCGCCATGGTGGTTGACGACGAGGCCGCCCTGGCCGATGTCGTCGCCAGTTACCTGAGGCGTGAGCACTTCGAGGTGACGGTCTGTCACGACGGCGCCGAGGCCGTGGCGATGGCACGCCAGGTCGACCCCGACGTGGTGGTACTGGATCTCGGGCTACCGGGGATCGACGGATTCGAGGTCTGTCGGCAATTGCGAACGTTTTCGGATGCCTACGTCGTGATGTTGACCGCCCGTGATGCCGAGATGGACACCGTCGTCGGGCTCACCGTGGGGGCCGATGACTACATCACCAAACCGTTCAGCCCTCGGGAGCTCGTCGCACGCATCCGGGCCATGTTGCGGCGACCCCGAAACCCCACCCCGGCCGGGTTCTCGCCCGGCACCGGTGAGCAGATCCCACCGACCCGCCACTTCGGGCCACTGTCGATCGACCTCGCGAGCCGCCAGGTGTTCCTCGACAGCGATCCGATCCCGTTGACCCGCACCGAGTTCGACATCCTTGCCGCCCTGTCCACCCGGCCGGGTGTGGTGTGGACCCGCCGCCAACTCATCGACGCGGTCTGGGGCGAACCGTGGGTCGGCAACGACCACCTCGTGGACGTCCACGTCGGGCACCTGCGGCGCAAACTGGGCGATGATCCCTCCGACCCGCGGTTCGTGTTCACCGTCCGCGGCGTGGGATACCGGATGAGAGCCGGACATTGACTGCCCGGGCGGGGATGGGGATGCGCCGTCGACTGCTGCTGGCCCAGACAGCGGTACTGCTCGCCGGCGGAGTGACCACCGGGTTGGTTGCCGCGATGGTGGGTCCCCCGTTGTTCCGGGATCACCTGCACCAAGCCGGTGTGGCTCACAACTCCAATGAGCAGTTCCATGCCGAACAGGCCTACCGATCCGCCACGGCAATCTCTATCGCCATCGCCACCACCGTGGCCGTGCTGACTGCGTTCGTGGTCACCGCGTACCTGAGCAGACGCCTGCAACGCTCCATCTCCGAGGTGTCCGCCGCGGCATCCGCCGTCGCGGAGGGCCACTACGGGATCCGGGTCCGCCCGCCGCTCCTCGGTGACGAATTCGACGAGTTGGCAATCGCGTTCAACGAGATGGCCGAACGCCTGCAATCGGTCGATTCGACCCGCCGCCGGATGTTCGGCGACCTGGCCCACGAGATACGCACGCCGGTGGCGGTCCTGGAGGCCTACCTCGAGGCGGTCGAGGACGGAGTGAAATCACTGAGCCCTCAGACAATTGCGATGCTCCGCGAACAAACCACGCGGCTGGTGCGGTTCTCCGCCGACGCCGCCGCCCTGGCCCAGGCCGAGGAAGCCGACGCCGTGATCACCCCAGACTGGGTGGATACCGCCGATCTCGTCGAAGCGGTGAGTGCGTCTTTCGCCGACCGCTACGCCGCAAAGAATGTCGTCCTGCGGACCCCCGCCGGCGACGCCGGGCCGATATGGGCTGACCGGCAACGCCTGACACAGGTGCTGGGCAACCTGGTCGACAACGCTCTGCGGCACACCCCCAGTGGTGGCCACGTCGCCCTCACGACGGCCAGAAACGGGCCTGAGATGGTCTTCAACGTCACCGACGACGGCGAGGGCATCGCCACCGAGCACCTCCCGCACCTTTTCGATAGGTTTTATCGCGCCGACTCAGCCCGCGACCGCGGTCATGGCGGTTCGGGTATCGGACTGGCCATCGTGAAAGCGCTGACCGAAGCCCACGGGGGCCGCGTTACGGCGTTCAGTGACGGACCGGGTCATGGCAGCACGTTCACCGTCGCGGTGCCGATCGACGCGCGTTCGGCACCCCGCGACGAACGCTAGAGCACATCAGCGATCGCTGTCTCCTAGAACGAGGCCAGGATCTTCGTCATGGTGTCGATCTCCTGCTGCTGGCTGTCCAGGATCGACCTCGCCATGGCGATGGCATCGGGGAACTGACCGCTGTCGATCTCATCCTGGGCCATGGTGAGTGCGCCCTGGTGGTGTGTGATCATCCCGGTCAGGAACAGCTTGCTGGCCTCAACTCCCTGGGCGTTGCTCAAGGCGTCCATCGCCGCCGGCGACATCATGCCGTCCATCCCGGGCATCCCGCCCGTTCCAGGCATTCCGCCCATCCCGGGCGTCATCGACCCGTGCATGCCGCCGTGATCCATCCCGGGCATCCCGCCCATCGGCATACCCCACTGCGTCATCCATCCCTGCATCTGCTCGATCTCTGGGCCC
>SYAB01000454.1 GCA_005787665.1 Actinomycetota bacterium | reverse complement strand
GAGGGCGTTGAGGCCCCGCTCGAGGCCGCGGCGGGCCTCTTCGTCATACGCAATAATCTTGGACATTGCGGTGTGAATCCTCCGGTTGGGGAATGACACGTTCTCGGCCGGACGCAGTGCCCGCGACGGACGACCGCAGCTGTCTAACCGCGGTCTCACCGTCCCGACCTAGCACTCACCGGTCGTGAGTGCCAACGTCATTTTTAGCACTCGCCCATGCCGAGTGCAAGATACGTTCGCCCAGCGCGTAGGCCGCTCCGGAGCGGCGTGTCGCACCCGGACACGCCATCGGCCACCGGAAGGGGCGGATCCGATTGGGCTAGAGTGCATCTCGGTCGAAAGGAGCTCCAGGGTGCGGGCAGTCGAGGCGCCCGGCACCCGGGCTTTGCGGGGCTGGCAGCGACGAGCGCTGGTGCGATATCTGACCGGTCGGCCCAAGGATTTCCTGCTGGTCGCGACGCCCGGGGCAGGCAAGACCACCTTCGCGCTCAAGATCGCCGGGGAGTTGCTGGCCGACGGCACCGTCGAGCGGGTCACCGTGGTCGTGCCCACCGAGCACCTCAAGACGCAGTGGGCCGCGGCGGCGACCGCCTTCGGCATCGCGCTGGACCCCAGGTTCTCCAATACCCAGGCCCACAACGCCGACGACTACCACGGGGTGGCGGTGACCTACGCCCAGGTCGCCAGCCACCCGATGCGCCACCGGGTCCGCACCGAGAACCGCCGCACCCTGGTCATCTTCGACGAGATCCACCACGGCGGGGACGCCAAGAGTTGGGGCGAGGCGATCCGCGAGGCGTTCGGCGACGCGGCCCGCAGGCTGGCCCTGACCGGGACGCCGTTCCGCAGCGATGACAGCGCCATCCCGTTCGTCAGCTACACCCCGGACGGGCAGGGCCTACTGCGCTCGCAGGCCGACCACACCTACGGGTACTCCGACGCACTCGCCGACGGGGTGGTGCGCCCGGTGATCTTCCTGGCCTATTCGGGGGAGGCGCGCTGGCGCAACAGCGCCGGCGAGGAGCACGCGGCCCGGCTCGGTGAGCCGTTGAACGCCGAGCAGACCGCGCGGGCATGGCGCACCGCCCTGGATCCCGACGGAGAGTGGATGCCCGCGGTGATCACCGCCGCCGACCGGCGGCTGAGCCAGAAGCGCGACGGCGGAATGCCCGACGCCGGCGGGATGATCATCGCCACCGACCAGAACGCCGCGCGCGCCTACGCCGGTCTGATCACCCGCATCACCGGAGAGCCGCCCACGGTCGTGCTCTCCGACGACCCAGGGTCCTCGGAACGGATCAGCCGGTTCGCCGAAGGCGACAGCCGCTGGCTGGTCGCGGTCCGGATGGTGTCCGAGGGCGTCGACGTGCCCCGGCTCGCCGTCGGCGTCTACGCCACCAGCGCATCCACCCCGCTGTTCTTCGCCCAGGCGATCGGGCGGTTCGTCCGCTCACGGACCGCCGGGGAGACGGCCAGCATCTTCCTGCCCTCGGTGCCGAGCCTGCTGCAGCTGGCCAGCGAACTCGAGGCCCAGCGCAACCACGTGTTGGGCAAGCCGCACCGGGAGTCGCTGGGCGAGGAGATGCCCGAGGAGCGCCGCCGCAGCGAGCCCACCGACGCCGACACCGGCTTCGAGTCTCTCGGCGCCGACGCCGAGCTGGACCAGGTGATCTTCGACGGCGCCTCGTTCGGCACCGCCACCCCAGCGGGCAGCGCCGAGGAGGCGGACTACCTGGGCATCCCGGGCCTGCTCGACGCCGACCAGATGCGCGACCTGCTGCGCCGCCGCCAGGAGGAGCAGCTGGCGGTCCGGAGCCGCTCCGGGGACGCCCCACCGGTGCGGACCGCCCACGGACAGCTCCGGGAACTGCGCCGCGAGCTCAACGCGCTGGTCGCCGCGACCCACCACCGCACCGGCAGGACGCACGGCTGGATCCACAACGAACTCCGCCGGGTCTGCGGCGGGCCACCGGTGGCAGCAGCCAACGGCGAGCAGCTGAAGGCCCGGATCGAGGCGATCCGCTCGCTACAGGTCCAGTAGCGCCGGCAGGTCGGCGACGGAGTCCAGCACATGGTTGGGCTGCATCGCGAACTCGTCGGCGGCCCACCGGTCCAGGGTGTCCTGGCGGAACTTGCCGGTGCGCACCAGCACGCCAGTCATCCCCACCACCTGGGCGGCCAGCACGTCGTTGTTCAGGTCGTCACCGACCATGACCATCTCCTCGGGTTCCACCCCGAGGCGGGCGGCGGCCACCTGGAAACCCGCCGGGGCGGGCTTTCCGACGGCGACGGCCTTGCGCCCCGAGGTCTGCTCCATCCCGATCAGGTACATCCCGGTATCGATCCGAAGACCCTCGGTGGTGGTCCACGCGGTGCTGCGGTGCATCGCGATCACCGGCACGCCCTGGCTCATCCAGTCATAGACTCGGCTGAGCGTCAGGTGGCTGTACTCCGGGCCGGCCCCGCCGAGCAGGATCACGTCCGGCGCTTGCGTCCCCTCGACGATGTCGATCCCCGGCATGTCCTCGGTGATGTCGCCATGGTTGACCAGCAGGCACCGCGCGCCGGGGTGATGGGTACGCACGTAGTCGGCGGTCAGGACCGCCGCGGTGATCACCTCGTCGGGACGCACCGGCATCCCGGCCGCCGACAGTGCCGCGGCGATCTGCGAGCGGGTGCGGGTGGTGGTGTTGGTCAGATAACAGCAGCCGACCTGGTTGGCGGCAAGCACCCGCAGGGTCTCGGCCGCGCCGGGAATCGGCTGCCAGGAGGTCACCAGCACGCCGTCGATATCGAACAGCACACCGCCGACGGCCATGACTGGAAACCTTAGGCGTACCCAACAGCGGGCGCACCGTATGTTCTAGGCATGCGATGGACTGAGAAGGACGTGCCGGACCAGAGCGGCCGGTTGGCGATTGTCACCGGCTCCAACACCGGCCTGGGCTACGACACCGCACGGGTGCTCGCGGGGCGTGGGGCCACGGTGGTGATGGCCGTCCGCGACACCGCCAAGGGCGAAGCGGCGGCGGCCCGCATCCGCACTGCCTCACCCGGCGCGGACATCGTCGTGCACAAACTGGATCTGGGCTCGCTGGCCTCGGTGCGCGAGGCCGGTGCCGAACTGGCGGCCGCCTACCCGCGGATCGACCTGCTGATCAACAACGCCGGGGTGATGTACCCGCCCAAGCAGACCACCGCCGATGGGTTCGAACTGCAAT
>SYAB01000453.1 GCA_005787665.1 Actinomycetota bacterium | reverse complement strand
GGTGAGACCCAGAAGTACGACGGGCCCTACTTCGTCGCCGACTACATGAACCGCCTTCCCGGGGTGGCGTTCCTCCCGAACGTCGACAAGTCCGTCATGGCCTCGCTGGTGCCGCGGGACTACGTCATCGCCGCGATGGACGCACTCAGTGTCCTCGACGTCTCCGAGGGCAAGACCTACCAGTTGACCGACCCCGACCCGCCGTCTGCCCGCGAGGTGGCGGAGATCTTCGGTAAGCACCTCGGCCGGAGGCTGGTCTGGCTGCCCATCCCGGTAGCCGTCGTGCGCGGACTGCTCGACACGGTCCCCGGGATGGAACTGCTCACCGGACTTCCCGCGGAGACCCTGGACTACTTCGCGTTCCCGACCACCTACGGCACGGCCCACACCGTGGCCGACCTGGAAGGCACCGGGGTCTCCTGCCCCCGCTTCCGCGACTACGCCGACAAGCTGCTCGACTTCATGGCGGCCCACCCGGAGTTCGATTCCAAAGCAATGGTCTGATCCCATGAAAGAGCAATCGCTGATCGTCAATATCAGCCTGAGTGGACCCGAACGTGACTACGACGAGTCGGTGGAGTTCCTGGGACGGCCCTTCCGGATCGTCCGGGTGGGGGCCGGCGGCAGCGTCACACGAGCCGTCGATGAGCTGCGCAGGTGGTCCGGCCCGGCAGCAGCCATCGGGATCAGCGGAGTACACGACGCACAAGTGGCCGGGACGCTGAAAGGCGACCCCACCACGCTGAGGAAGGCGATAGATCAGACCTCCGGCACGGTGGTCACCGACGGCCACCGGTTGCGCACCGTGTTGCAGGAGTGGACTATTCGGCACCTGGCCGGCGAGATGCCCGGCTACTTCGCCAACGCGCGAGTGGTCGTGCTGGGTGGGCGAAACCACTACCGCACGACATGCGTGCTTGAGGAGAGCACGCGGAACATGCGCTTCGCCGACCCCGCGGTGGAGTACGGACTTACCGACATCCGCACCCCGTTCGAGGTGTTCGAGCGAATCGTGTCCGCCTCGGGCTGGCTGCTGGGGAAATTGCCCTCCGCGGTGGTCTCGACAGCCACCGCGCCGGCCCGGATGGTCATCGACTCCCGAATTCGCGAAGCCCTGCGGGACGCCGACGTCGTGGTGGCCACCTTCCGTGAGCTCGCCGAGTTCGAGGTGGACGATCTGAAGGGCAAGACCCTGATCTCCACCTCCATCGGCTCCGAGCGGCTGAACAGCCTGCGGGAGAGGGGAGTAGACCTGATCCTCGACGATGTACCGCAGCCGTTCGAGAATGTGGTGGTCAACGAGGCGACGCTCGAGGCGCTGATGCTGGTGGCGGGCGAAGCCGAGGAATCTCGGCTGTCCGACGACGACCTGCTCGACATGATTCAGTCGGCCGAGTTGGAGCCGAGGGTGCTCTACCCGAGCGGCTTCAAGCGAAAGTCGCGGTTCGCCTTCGTGATCCACCCGCTGTCCCAGGAGTACTTCCGCAATGTGAAGCCGCTCGACGCCGTCGCCGATGTTGCGCCGGGACTCTTCATGGACGGCGTGGAGAAGCTGATGGCACATTCGCCGCCATTCGTCTACAGCCACGTCACCGGTATCACCTCGCCGACGGGCGCCGAGGCCGAAGGGTGGCTCATCACCGTCGGTGGCACTCCCAAGGAACTCATGGCGCATGACCCGGAGTTCACCTACTCCAGACTGCTCGCGGCCGCCGACATGGCGCAGAAGATGGGCGCCCAGATCATGGGTCTCGGCGCCTTCACCAAGGTCGTCGGCGACGCCGGTGTCACGGTGGCCAAGCGCGCGCCACTCCCGATCACCACGGGCAACTCCTACAGCGCCTCGGGCGCGCTGTGGGCGGCCCACGACGCGGTCCGCCGACTCGGGATCGCCAAAGTAGACGCGAAGGGACACATCAAGGGCAAGGCGATGGTGGTGGGAGCGACCGGCGCCATCGGCTCGGTATGCGCACGACTGCTGGCGATGGCCGCCGACGAACTGTGGCTGGTCTCCATCGAACCGGCCAAACTGTTGGCGCTCAAGGAAGATATCGAGCGCGAGCACCCGCGGGCCACGGTCCACGTCGGCGCCGACGCCGACGAGCACATCGCCGAGATGGATGTCATCGTGACGGCCACCTCGGGGGCGGGCAAGAAGGTGCTCGACATCATGAAGGTCAAACCGGGTGCGGTCATCACCGATGTCGCCCGGCCGCTCGACCTTTCGGCCGAGGACGTCGCCAAGCGGCCCGACGTGCTGGTCATCGAGTCCGGGGAGATCGAACTACCCGGCGATCCGCAGATGAAGGGAATCGGCCTGCCCAGCGGCGTCGCCTACGCCTGCCTGGCCGAGACCATCGTCCTGGCACTCGAGGGTCGCTACGAAACGTTCACCGTCGGGCGAAACATCGAGTGGGAGAAGGTCAAGGAGATCTACCGGCTCGGGCTGAAGCACGGTATGAAGCTCGCCGCGATCTCCGGGGTCAACGGCGTCTACACCGACGACGACCTCGCCACCATCCGGGAACTGGCGCTCGCCAAACGAGCGGACATGTCTGCTGGACGCGGGTCCGGCGGGCCCCGGTAGCAGTCACCTGCTGATCCGGGCGAGCACAGAGGCGCCGATGGCCCCCAGTGCCGCCGCAACACCCGCGCCGACGAGGCGGTCGGTCGCGGACGGCGAGACCGTCGGCTCCCCCGTGAAGGGCAGCAGGACGGCGATGAGCCAGAGCGCCACAGCAACGAGGGCGCCCTCGGCGGCCGGGCGCCACGGCTGACGGTGGGTTCCCCGGCCGCGCCAACGGGGCAGGGCGAAAGCGGTCAGCAGCGCGAGGATCGACGCCCCCATCACCACAGCGAGGAAGCCGGGCGGCGGCGGCCGATCAGCTCCCACCAGCGCGACAAGGATCAGGCCAAGCCCGGTGCCGAGCGCGACCGCCCAGTCCCGGCGGGTCGGTCGCGCTGATTGCGGGTCAGGCTCCCGTTCAGGCAACACGCCCCCTTGTGGTCGCGGGCCTCGTCCACGGTCACGGTGGGGTCGACACGACGGTGACCGTGGTTTCCTCAGAATGCCGCGTCGAGCGAACTGATCGTTAGTTCGAAGGGGCCCTGTTGCTTGTCGAGAATGTAGACCGAGACCTGGCTGATGGTTGACGGGTCCAGGGTTTGCGGTGCGGTCGGTGCCGGATCCAGACGCATGCCGACGGCTTGAAAGCCTGTGATGGGGAGCTCGTAGCTCCGCGTGACGGCGGCCTGGGTGGAGAAACGCTGGATGTAGGACCAGGGCTGCCCGCCCGCACCCACCCGCAGAACATAGGTCTTACCGTCGCCCAGTGCGCGGATGCGCAGCGACGTCGCCCCTGCAGCTCTGCGCCCGATGTCGGGGTTTTCCGGACCGCGGGCGGAGGCGAACCCGCCGTTGTTCTCCAGCGAGATGGTGCCCGAGAACACCATGCCACCGTCCCCGAACCCGACCTGCGAGGTGGACAGACCCCCCATGACGGGGTCGTTGACCGTCCGCCAGGCGGCTACCTCGTTGGCATCGCTGAAGTCGACCAGCACGACGTCGGGGCCACCGGGTGCGACCGGCGTCTCGTCCGCGTGGGCGGTTTGCCCGGCGCCGGCGTAAGAGCCGACCAGAATCGTCAGGCAGGCCAGCCAGACACCGGGCCGGCTGCGCCACAACCGCCGGCCTCCGGACGTGTGGGGACGAAAACACCCCATGTGACTCCGGCTTCTTCGCACTAGGTCAATGTATTGACGCCGCCCGCCTTGTCAACACCCGCATACTGGCGGTCATGCGAGTGCTGGCAGTCGTGCGGCGGGCCCTGGTAACCGCACTGGCGGTGGCGGTGCTGGCGGTCACCGGCCTCGGGTATTGGCAGGCGCAGGGCGTCCTCGGCGGAATCTCGGTATCGCACGCACTCGGACTGGACTCGCCGCGCTCGAGTGGTGGGGGTACCAACATTCTCCTCATCGGTCTGGACTCGCGAAAGGATCAGCAGGGCAACGATCTGCCGGCAGACATCCTGGACAAGTTGCACGCCGGCGACTCCAGTTCCGGCGGCTACAACACCAACACCCTGATCCTGGTACACATCGGCGCCGACGGCCGAGCCGTCGCCTTCTCCATTCCCCGTGACGACTATGTCGCCGTCAGCGGCATCACCGGCTATGACCACATCAAAATCAAGGAGGCCTACGGCCTCACCAAGGCACAGACCGAGGACGCGTTGGAGGGCGAGGGTGTCACCGATCCCGCCGAATTGGAGGCCCGCGGCCGCGAAGCGGGCCGGGAAGCCACCCTGCGTGCCGTCCGCGACCTCACCGGTCAGCCGATCGACTATTTCGCCGAGGTGAATCTGGCCGGCTTCTACGACCTCACCGAGAGCCTCGGCGGGGTCGAGGTGTGCCTCAACCACGCCGTCTATGACGAGTACTCCGGCGCCGACTTCCCCGCCGGGCGCCAGACCCTCGACGGCGCACAGGCGCTGGCTTTCGTCCGTCAGCGCCACGGACTGGAAAACGGTGATCTCGACCGCACCCATCGCCAGCAAGCGTTCCTGCTGTCGGTCAGCCACCAGCTGCGGGAGGCCGGTGTCCTGGGAAATCTCGACGAGTTCCGCAATCTGATCGAGGTGGTTCAGAAGGACGTTGTGCTCTCGCAGGGCTGGGGTGAGCCACAGTTCAGGCGGTTGGCCGCTCTGGCCGGCGGCAGCGTCGAGTTCCGGACCCTGCCGGTGGTGCGGTACGACTACATCGACGGCCAGGACGTCAACATCGTTGACCCGGCGGCGATCCGGGCCGAGATCGCCGCAGCCATCGGCGGATCACCGGAGCGCGCCACCCCCACCCCCACTGCGACGCCGGACCCGGAGATCCCGGTCATCGTCGTCAACGCCAGCGACACCTACGGGCTGGCATCCAGCGCGGCCGACATCTTGAGCCGCGACGGCTACCCCATCGCGGAGATCAGGGATCGCGAAGATGGCGAACCCCCGGGAACGGTCGTCGGTTACGGGAAGAACGCCCAGGCGGACGCCGACGCGGTGGCGACGGCGCTCGGCATCGACGTACCCACGAAGCCCGACGCCCAGGTGCCCGACGGCAGCGTCCGGGTCATCCTCGGTAACGATGTCGTCTTACCCTCGGCGGCATCAGATTCCGCAGATCCTCTCCTCGACCCGAATTCGGGGGAGGTGAACCCGGAACTGCCCATTCCGGACGCCGGCTCACCGATCGAAGGCGGCGGGATCCCCTGCGTGAACTAGCCTCTCGCCCAGTCGATCACGGACGACGACATGTTCACCTCCACCACCGGCCCTCCGGCAGGTCGCCGTGTTCTTTCCAGAGCCACAGCGCCGACTGCGTGGGGAATCCGCAGCGGCCCTGCTTGACCGCGTCGCGCTCACCGATGCCCAGGGCGAGCCGGTGGGCGCAGACGGCGGCGAAGATCACGCACAGCGTGGTCATCGAGCCATAGATGACGCGGGCGGGCCCTGCCGCCGGATCCGGCCATGCCGCGATCGTCGATCGCAGGCTCGAGAACCCGACTACCAGCAGTGGGCCCAGCCACGCCAACGGAATCCAGACGAGATGCGTGCGCCGGACCTGGAACCGGGAGTCCGCCGGTCGGGGAATCTCGGGGTCCAGGAGCGCGTGCGCACGCAGGGGGAGTTCGGCAGCGCTCACCCCGATGAGCATCCCGGACTCGGCTGCGTCGGGCACTACTACTGCTCTGCGGGAACGATCCCGCCGGGGGCACTCTTCACCGTGGCCTTGGCTCTGGGCTCGGCGCGGACTCGCCTGCCGCTGCGGACGACTCCGGTGGGGGAGACGGTCGCCGACAGCAGCGCATCCTCGCCGTTGACAAAGGGGTGGAACCCGACCCCGCCACCGCCGCGGCCCTTGACCGGGATGTCGGCGCACGCGGTGACTTTCCATCCCTTGTCCGACACCGACAGGATCGCCTCGGTGTCGACACCGGTGATCGGCAGGGCCGCGATCAGCTCGTCACCGTCGTGGGTCAGCCGCACGCCGGCCACGCCGTTGCCGGCGGCGCCCTGCGGGTTGACGGTCGCCGGGTCGATGCGCAACACCTTGCCCCGCCGGGTGATCAGCGCCAGGTGCGCCCCTGGCGGCAGCACTCCGGAGCTGAGCAGCCCGGTGAGATCGGGGGCCACCGGCAGGTCGCGAATCCGGGTCGGCAACCCGGCGCCGGTGGTGAACTTGATTCGCCCATCTATCCATGCGGCCCAACCGATTCCGCGGGACAACAGTTCGCCGTGGCTGTCGGACAGCACGCCGCGGTGGTCGAGTTTCCACGCCGGGTTCGGCTTACGCTCGCGGGGGCCGTCGGAATCCGCGCCGCCGACGGGGACGGCGTCGAGATCCAGGATGGTGCGGCGGTCGAAGACCGCGTCGTCGAACAGCTTCGCCGTCTCGGCCAATTCGGTGTCGATCACCGCCCGCCGCGCCTCCGGTGAGGCGACGAGCTCGGTCAACTCGGCGAACTCGGCGTCCAGTTTGTCGGCTTCGGTCTGCAACGCGATGACGTCCAGTCGAGTCAACCGGCGCAGCTGCAGTGCGAGCACGTAGTCGGCCTGGACCTCGTCGATGTCGAACCGGGCGCACAGCCCCGCGCGGGCGTCCTCGACGGTGTCGGAACCGCGGATAACGGCAACGGCGGCGTCGATGTCGATGTGCACGAGCAGGAGTCCCGACACCAGGTGCCGACGCGCGACGACTTTCTCCAACCGATGCTCGCTGCGGCGCACCACCACGGAGTCGCGCAGGGTCAGGAAGGAGGCGATGAGCTCGCGCACCGACCACCAACGGGGAACCCGGTCGGCGTCGAGGGCCACCAGGCTGGCCGCGAACGTCGACTCCAGCGGTGTCAGCGCCAGCAGCGAGGTGCGCACCTGCTGCGGATCGTGGCCGCGCTTGGCGGTGACGACGATCCGCAGGCCGTTGCGCCGGTCGGTGAGGTCGGCGAGGTCGGCCACGCCCGGCAGATCGCCGCCGTCGACCAGCGAGCGAATCCGCTCCTGCACCGTGGAACTCGCCACCCCGGGCGGAAGTTCGGTGATCACCACCGTGCGGCCCTCGACCTCGACCCGGCCGCGCACGGTGAACGATCCCCGGCCGGTGGTGATGTAGTCGCGCAGGCCCGCCGATCCGATCACCGCTGCGCCGCACCCCCAGTCCGGCCCGGGGATCAGGGCCATCAGGGCGTCATCGGAAAGGTCCGGGTCGGCCAGCAGGGCCCGGCAGGCGAGCATGACCTCGCGCGGATTGTGGGCGGGGACCTTGGTGGCCCAGCCTTCGGCGATGCCGATGGCGCCGTTGCACAGCAACACCGGGAACCGGGCCGGCAGGACGACCGGTTCGACCCACTCGCCATCGAAGGTTTCCACCATCGGTACCGCGTGGTCCGCCAGTTCCGCGGTCAGCGACGCTCCGGCCGGCGAGAGCCGCATCTCGGTGTAGCGGTCCGCAGCCGGGATATCGCCCTGGATGCGGGGAAACGCCCCCTGGCCGTCGATGATCTTCACCCGCTGGAAGTCGGCGGCCAGCAGCGCGGCGGCACCGTACATGGCGGTCCCGCCGTGCGGGTGCAGGTTGCCGGTGACCGCCGAGCAGACCTTCGACGACTTCTGGGGCTTGTTGCCGGGCAACAGATTCGAGGCGTGCATCTGGTAGAGCAGACGCCGTTGCCCGGGCTTGAGGCCGTCGTAGGCCGACGGGATCGCCCGGTCGCTGACGGAGTAGAGCGCGAACGTGAGTTGGTAGCGGTTCCAGTAGTCCTCGGCGGACAGGTCGTGGATCAGGTCGGGGTTCTGGTCGATGACGGTCACGGCGGGCTCCTAGTTCAGGTCGAGAGCGGCGGTGTCGATACGGGCGGCGGCCGCGGCCATCCAGTCCCGCCGGCCTTCCGGCGGTCCGCCGAACAGGGTGTGGTGCAACTCCAGGGCCTTGTCGTCGGGGCTGATCCGGTAGACGGTGCGCTGGGCCGGGTCCAGCACGGTGTTCCAGAAGTCGTCGGCGTTCATCTCGCCGAGGCCCTTGTTGCGCTGCACCTCGACCTTGCGTCTGGAGGTCGCCTTCAACCGGGCCACCGCCTCGTCGCGCTCGGCCTCGTCCTGGCAGTAGATGCGGGTGTCGGCGTCGTAGACGACGAACAGCGGGGGAATCGTCACGTACACCAGCCCCGCCGCCACCAGGGGACGGAAGAAGTCGAGGAACATCGAGATCAGGCTGGAGTTGATATTGCCGCCGTCGGGGTCGGCGTCGGAGGCGAACAGGATCCGGTCGTAGCGGCACCTCTCCGGATCGCAGTGGTCGCGCACCCCGCAGCCGAGGATGCGCTCGATGGCGTCGAATTCCTCCTTGCTGCGCGCCTTGGCCGCCGTCCAGCCGAAGGTGTTGGGCGGCTTGCCCTTCAGCGGGAACGCCGCTTGGAAGGTGGCGTCCCGGGCGGCCTTGACGGTGCCCAGCGCGGAGTCGCCTTCGCAGATGAACAGTTCCGCGCCGCTACCTCGTCCGCTCTCGCGGCTGGGCAACAACTTGGGCGGCAGTGACAGATTGGTGCCCAGGCCTTTGGCTTTGGAGGCGGCCCGAGAGCGTTCCTTGGCGCCTTCGGCGCTGCGGCGGGCCCGGGCCATCTCCAGGGCCAGCTTCGACCAGGTGGCGATCGCGGCGCTGTTGGCGGGGCTCGCCGCCCACACCGTGACCGCACGGGCCACCTCCGGGGTCATCGCCAGGTTCAGCGAGCGTGACGAGACGGCGGTCTTGGCCTGGGAATCCCACGCCACGTCCGGCGCCCGGGTGTCGACCGCCAGCGCGGTGACCGCGGCGAAATCCTGCGCCTCCGGGCCGTTTTCGCCTTTGGCCAGCCCGAGGTCGCGGAGCCGGCCGGCGCGTTCGGCCAGCGCCTCGGACACCCCCTTGAGTGCCGCCGACAGGTGCGATCCGCCGCCGGGGGTGCGCACGGTGTTGCAGAACGCCGCGACGGTCGCCGGTTCGGCCGGGCCGGCGGCCAGCGACCAGCGCATCGGTGTCGGGCCGCGGCCGGTGGTGTAGGTCCCGGAACCCTCGACCAGCAGCGCCACCTCCGGCTGGGGCGCTCCCGCCGCAGCGCACATCAGCGCGAGCAGCGCATCGGTGCCCCACGGCCCCTCGAACGGCCGGGTCAATGCCTCGGGGACCTCGCCGAGCGGCCAGCCCTCGTCGATGACGCGCAGGTGCACGCCGGGGCTCATCCGCGCGGAGGCATGGGCGCGCAGCAGTACCTCGGCGATGTCGATCACCGAGTCGGGGGCGACATGAGGGTCGAACAGGATCCGCACGGAGGTGCCATGGGTTTTGGGCGCGCGGTTGGCGACCCCCTGCAGGGTCTGGGTGTCGTCGCGGCGGAAGTCGGCGTCGGGGTCGAAGGTGTCACCAGCGAACACCCCCGGATAGCCGCGGCCGAAGCACTGGGTATAGGTCTTCCCGCCGCGGCGGACCTGGACGTCGGTACGTGCGGAGATGAACACCGCGGCGGCCGCGCCGATCCCGTTGAGTCCGGCCCCGGTGCCGGCGGCGTCGGTGTGCTCGGCGAACTTCCCGCCGGCCCGCGCGGTGCCCAGCGTCTTGACGATGCCGTTCTTTCCGCTGGCCGGGTCGGAGTCCACCGGCAGGCCGCGCCCGTCGTCGGACACCGTCACCGAGGAGTCCGCGTGCAGCACGATCGTCACGGTGGATCCGCCGTGGGCGGGTACCGAGACCTCCTCGACGGCGTTGTCCACGATTTCCCGCAGCGCGGTGTTGCGGACATCCTGGCCCAGGTTCACCGCCGGACGCAGCCGGGTGTGCTGGACGTCGTCGAGTTCGGTGATGTCAGCGGAGGTGTAGCTCACGTGTCGTCCCTTCTCGGCGCGACGTGGGGGACGTCGGCCGGTCGCACCCACTGACGAGCCAACACTCGTGGCAGCCGCGGCGCTCGATTTGCCCGTCCGACACGCCGAGTTGCGTCGCTCACTCCCGAGTGACGGCACGGCGGGCCGACCCGGAGAGTATATCGAACTCCTGTTCGATATCGGCTCAGGCGCGTCGCCCCGTCGGCGAATCCCCCAAAGGGGTATACCGCCCTACTGCTTACCCATCGCCAGATTGAGCCGGTCTGCCGGTGTGATCAGGTGATCGTGGCTGTCCTCGCCGAGGTCGATCTGCACCCAGTCGATGGTGCCGGTGAATCGGTTTCCGGTCGG
>SYAB01000452.1 GCA_005787665.1 Actinomycetota bacterium | reverse complement strand
GGGTGCGGGTAGCCACCGCGCTCGTCGTACGTCGTCAGCACGTGCGGACGGAACTCCCGGATGACCTTGACCAGTTCGGCGACCGGCAGCTGCAGTGGCACCACGGCGAAACAGCCCTCCGGGAGCGGCGGCGGCGGATCCCCCTCGGGCAGGCCGGAGTCGACGAACCCCAACCAGCGGTGCTCGACTCCGAGGATCTCGGCGGCCCGGGCCATCTCGTCGCGCCGGATATCGGCGATCCGTTCGCGTACCTCGGGTAGGTCCATCGCCGGGTTGAGGATGTCGCCGCGCTCGCCCCCGGTCAGGGTGACCACCATGACGCGCCGACCCTCGTCGACATACCGCGCGAGGGTGGCCGCACCCTTGCTGGACTCGTCGTCGGGGTGGGCATGGACCGCCATCAACCGTAGTTCGGTCACGTCTTCCTCTGGATGTTTGTCAGTGCGTCGAGACCCATCGTCCCATCCGCTGCCGGGGTCCCCGCAATCCCGTCCGGCGGGCGCAGGCACACTCAACCCATGGCCGAGTTTCCCGGGGGCCCGCCCTTGCCGGTGTCCCGTTACGGCAAGGCGCCGGTGCCCGCGGCGACCCGACGGCGGATCGTCGTGGCACTGGGGGCGGCGGTCGTGCTGGCGACGCTGGCCGTGGCGGTACTGGGCTATCAGCGCTTCGTGGCCGTGGACGTCGAGGGATCGACCGCCGCCTACCAGGTCCTCGACGACCGGGCGGTCTCGATCACCATCAGCGTGACCAGGAAGGACCCGTCACGGCCGGCCGTCTGCATCGTGCGTGCCCTGGCATCGGACGGCGCCGAGACCGGACGGCGGGAGATCGTGGTGGCGCCGTCGCAGGCCAAAACGGTGCAGATCGACACCACGGTCGTGTCCTACCGACGGCCGTTCATGGCCGATATCTACGGGTGCGGCATGACGGTGCCGAGTTACCTCGCGCCGGCCCAGCCATGACAGCAAACACGGGATGTGCAAAGCCGGAATGCTGCTGTGGGCCCCGGTGCTACACTCGCCGGGTACACGGTTCCTGCTAGGGAGCCGTGTATTGCTTCATCTGGCGCGCGTCGCCGGGCTCGGGGTGGCAGGTCACGCGGCAATCGCCGCCCAATCCCGGATTCGAGCACGCACTGCACCGCGGCCGTCGCGGATCAGACGATTGAGGAGATCGACGAGATGACCGACACCCAGGTGGTCTGGCTGACCCAGGAGTCGTACGACCGGCTCAAGGGTGAGCTCGACCAGTTGATCGCGAACCGTCCGATCATCGCCGCCGAGATCAACGACCGCCGCGAAGAGGGCGACCTGCGGGAGAACGGCGGTTACCACGCCGCCCGCGAACAGCAGGGCCAGGAAGAGGCCCGCATCCGCCAGCTGCAGGAACTGCTCAACACCGCCAAGGTCGGCGAGGCCCCCAAGCAGTCCGGTGTCGCGCTGCCCGGATCGGTGGTCAAGGTCTACTACGAGGACGACAAGTCCGACACCGAGACCTTCCTGATCGCCACCCGCCAGGAAATCGTCAGCGACGGCAAGCTCGAGGTCTACTCGCCGAACTCCCCGCTCGGCTCGGCGCTGCTGAATGCCAAGGTCGGCGACACTCGCACCTACACCGTGCCCAACGGCAGCACCGTCACGGTGACGCTCATCAGCGCCGAGCCGTACCACTCCTAGCCCGCCGCCGGTCTCAGGGCCATGGCTCGCATCGCCGAAGACCTGTTGCTGCTCCTCCTCGACAACGCGGAGGCGCAGCCCCAACTGGACCATTCCCGGCTGGAACGTGTGCTGGCCGCCGCGCTGATCCTCGACCTGGCCCTGGACTGCCGGGTGCGTCCTGCGCTGGCCGAGGAGCCGCTGCCGGCCGGCAACCTGGTCGCCCTCGCCGGACCGGTGCCGATGGACCCGGCGGTGCGACCGGCCCTGGCGGATCTACAATCTCGGCCGATCAGTGTCGATGCGGCGATCGCCAGAATCCGCAAACACGCCGAAGACGACGTCCTCGACCAGTTACTGCGCACCGGCCAGATCCACCAGATTGCGCTGACCGCACATCGGTTGCGCCGCAACCACTACCGCTGGCCGGCCAAGAACCGGGGCCGGGTCGCCGTGGCCCGCTCCGAACTTCTCGGGGCACTGTTCGACGGACGGCGTCCGCAGCCGGTCATTGCGGCGATCATCAGCCTGCTCTACGGGGTGGACGGCCTCGACGCGGTGATGGACCTCAACGATGCCGGTGTGCATGCTGTCGCGCAACGGGCCGACGACATCGCGAACGGTGACTGGGCGGACCGCTCGAACACCGCAGAGGTCAACCTCGCGCTGACCACCGCCGAGGTCCTGCCGGCGCTGCGCTAACCCGCCAGCGCCTGCCGCAGATCGGCCAGCAGGTCGGCAGGATGCTCAATGCCGACCGACAGGCGGACCAGATCCTCGGGAACCTCGAGTTGGGAGCCGGCGGTGGACGCGTGCGTCATCGCCCCGGGATGCTCGATCAGCGACTCCACCCCGCCCAGCGACTCGGCGAGAATGAAGAGTTCTGTACGCGAACACAATTCGTGCGCCGCCACCGGCCCGCCACGCATCCGCACTGAGACCATCCCGCCGAAGGCCCGCATCTGGCGGGCGGCCACCGCATGGCCCGGGTGCTCCGGCAGACCCGGATAGAGCACCTGGCTGACCGCCGGGTGTCCGGCGAGGAACGCCGCGACCTGTGCGGCGTTGTCGCTGTGTCGCTGCATGCGCAACTCCAGGGTCTTGAGCCCACGCATCGTCAGATAGGCGTCGAAGGGGCCGGGTACCGCTCCGGCGCCGTTCTGCAGGAATCCGAACGCGGCGTCGAGTTCCTCGTCGTCGGTCACCAGAGCGCCGCCCACGACGTCGGAATGCCCGCCGATGTACTTCGTCGTCGAGTGCAGCACGATGTCGGCCCCCAGGGTGAGCGGTTGTTGCAGCGCCGGGGAGGCGAAGGTGTTGTCCACCAGCACCGTGGCCGCCGCGGCATGGCCGATGTCGGCGATGGCGGCGACGTCGGCGATCGACAACAGTGGGTTGGTGGGCGTCTCGACCCAGATCATCCTCGTCTCGGCGGTGATCGCGGCCCGCACGGCGTCGGTGTCGGCAAGGTGGACCGGCGTGTGGGTGACTCCCCACTGCCGGAACACCTTGTCGATGAGCCGGAAGGTGCCGCCGTAGGCGTCGTCGGGGATGACGATGTGGTCACCGGGCCGCAGCACGGCCCGCAACGCGCAGTCCGAGGCCGCCATCCCGGAACTGAACGCACGGCCGAACCGGCCGTCCTCGACAGCCGCGAGAACCCGTTCGAGGGCGGCCCGGGTGGGGTTGCCGGTGCGGGCGTACTCGAATCCGCCGCGCAGACCGCCCACGCCGTCCTGGGCGAAGGTGCTACTGGCGTAAATCGGTGCGTTGACGGCCCCGGTGGCGGGGTCCGGGCGGTATCCGGCGTGGATCGCGGCGGTGGCGAAGCCGTGCCGGCGGCGGGTGTCGTCCATTCAGAACGTCGCCGGGGCCACCGCGCCACCGCTGAGCTTGCGATAGGTGTACACCAGGAACAGATACGAGATCGGGGCGGCCACCAGCAGTCCCACTCCGCACAGCAGTGCACCCACGAACAGGATCAGACCGCTGACCAGCCAGGCCAGCAGCACGTTGCCGAAGTTCGCCTTCACGATGTCGATGCTCGCTCGGATCCCGTCGATCGGAGAGAGGTTGCGATCGACGATCGCGATGGTCGAGAAGAGGGCGAAGATCGTCACGATCAGGCCGGGCAACACGCACAAGAAGTTGCCGATCGAGGCGAGCACACCGACGATCAGCGTCGCCACGACGACCGAGGTGAGATTGCGCGGCCCGAAGAACGAGCCGACCGACACCGGTTTTCCGTCGGCGATGTCGAGCAAGCCGCCGTAGTACGCCGAGGAGATCACTCCGCCGATCAGTAACAGCACGAGGGTCGCCAGGCTCAGGACGGCGATGCCTCCGCCGTTGAGGGTGGGGGTGTTGGTCTCGATGAGACCCTCACCGGTGTCGTAGGCGGTGAACGTCTCCGGCGAGACGGCCTGCAACAGCGGTCCGAGCAGGCCGATCAGCACCACCATCACGGTGCCGTAGACCAGCGTCGCGACCAGCAACGGCACCGCGTTCTTGGTGAACTTCTGCCACGCCCACCCCAGGGCGTCACCGACGCCGTAGCGGGGCGCACCGTAACCGGGCGGGGGCGGGGCGTATCCGCCACCGGCGGGCGGCGCAGGCGGATAGGAACCCGGGGTCGGATAACCACCTGGGGGCGGATACGAACCCGGGGGCGGGTACGAACCCTGGGGCGGATAGCCCCAACCCGGTGGAGGCGCACCGTAACCGCCCGGAGAGCCAGGAACAGGTCCACCCGGCGGGGGCGGGTAACCGCCCGGCGGCGGGTATTCGCCGGGGTTGGGTGGCTGGTTCATTGACTGTCCTTCCGGATCGGCAGGCACACCGTGGCCATGATCTTGTCGGCAAAGGTCTGCCGCTTGGCGTCCCAGAGCGGCCAAAGATAGCCGATGCTGCAGAAAACGCTGTCGAGCAGGTGGGCCAGCTGGCGTCCCAGAGAGGGCCAGAAGCCGATGGGCCGCCCGGTCCGCTCGCTGACGACGGCGAACTTCATCACCGATTTGCCGACACTGGAACCCATCGAGCCCTGGCGGTAGCCGAGATTCCAGATGGCGAAGGCCAGCGCGGCCAGGCTCAGGACCAGCGCCGTCACCACACCGAACGCCGTCGGCGCAACGTAGATGCACTGTGCCCCGTCGAAGGAACGGCATGGCTCCCTGGTTGCGGTGAACGCCATGACGGCCTGCCCGATCCCCGTCAACAGCAGCACCGGCAGCATGTCGATGAAGTACGCGGCCACCCGGGTGATCCACGGCGTGTAGGCCTCTTTGGGTAACTGATAGGCCGGCGCCGCCGGGTAACCGACGGGCGGATAGTTCGCTGCCGGCGGTGGGACGCCGAACCCAGGCGGCGGAAAGCCACCCGACGGCGGCGGAACGGGTGGCTGGGTCATGGGTTCCTCCGGTAAGGAAACAACGTGCGCAAACCCTATCGCGTCAACGGCGCCGCGGGCCCTCGGAAAGGTACCCGAGCAGGTCGTGGCGGGTGATGACGCCGACCGGCTTACCGCCCTCCACCACCATGACCGCATCGGTGTCGTGCAGCACCGCTGCCGCGGCGCTGACGCTCTCTCCGGCACCGATCAGGGGCAGCGGCGGGCTCATGTGCACCGCCACCGCGTCGGCCAGCTGGGCCCGACCCTCGAACACCGCGGACAACAACTCGCGCTCGGACACGCTGCCGGCCACCTCGCCGGCCATCACCGGAGGCTCCGCCCCGACGACAGGCATCTGGGACACCCCGTACTCGCGCAGGATCCCGATGGCGTCGCGCACCGTCTCCGACGGGTGGGTGTGCACCAGGTCGGGCAGCGCACCGGACTTGCCGCGCAGCACGTCGCCGACGGTCGGTTCGGGCACCGACTCGTCCAGCGGCCGGCGCAGGAATCCGTAGGACGACATCCAGGCGTCGTTGAAGATCTTCGACATGTAGCCACGCCCGCCGTCGGGCAGCAGCACGACGACCAGTGCGTCGGGTCCGGCCTCCTCGGCCACCTGCAGGGCGGCGACCGCCGCCATCCCGCAGGACCCCCCGACCAGCAGGCCCTCCTCACGGGCCAGCCGCCGGGTCATGTCGAAGGAGTCGGCGTCGGACACCGCGATGATCCGGTCGGCGATCGCCGGGTCATAGGCCGCCGGCCAGAAGTCCTCGCCGACACCCTCCACCAGGTACGGCCGGCCGGTTCCGCCGGAATACACCGAGCCCTCGGGGTCGGCGCCGATGACGGTGACCCGGCCGCCGGACACCTCCTTGAGGTAGCGGCCGGCCCCGGTGATCGTCCCGCCGGTGCCCACCCCCGCCACGAAATGGGTGACCTTGCCGTCGGTGTCCGCCCAGATTTCCGGGCCGGTGGTCTCGTAGTGGCTCGCCGGACCGTTGGGGTTGGAGTACTGGTCGGGCTTCCATGCGCCGTCGATCTCCGAGACCAACCGGTTGGAGACGCTGTAGTAGCTGTCCGGATGGTCCGGCGGGACGGCGGTCGGGCAGACCACCACCTCGGCGCCGTAGGCGCGCAGCACATTCTGCTTGTCTTCGCTGACCTTGTCGGGGCAGACGAACACGCATTTGTACCCGCGTCGCTGCGCCACCAGAGCAAGTCCCACACCGGTGGTGCCGGAGGTGGGCTCGACGATGGTGCCGCCGGGCCGCAGTTCGCCACTGGCCTCGGCGGCATCGATCATCTTGACCGCGATGCGGTCCTTGGAACTGCCGCCGGGATTGAGGTACTCGATCTTGGCGGCGACCCGTCCGGCGCCTTCGGGCGCCACCGAGTTCAATTGAACCAGCGGGGTGTTGCCGATCAGCTCGCTGACGTGCGCTGCGATTCGCATGGCTCCATCGTCGCAGGCGTCCCGCGACGCGGTTCAGCCGGTGGCTTCGCGGATGTACTCCCCGATCTGGCGTAGCGAACGGGTGGCCTCCGGGATCAGCGGGGCGGCCAGCTGGAAATCATGGATCTGACCCGGCCACACCCGCACCTCGGTCGGCACGCCGGCGGCGGCCAACCTCCGCGCGGCCAATCGTGCGTCGTGCAGCAGCACCTCCGAACCCGAGACGTGGATCAGCGTCTGCGGCAGCCCCGGCTCGATGTGATCCAGCGGTTCGTAGACGCCCTCGGGTTGACCATCGACGACATTTCGGGCCGCCGCGCGGGCCACCAGCGCCACCAGCGCGTCGAAGGCCTTCGGTGGGAACATCGCGTCGGTGTAGGCGTTGGGGTGGGTCAGCTTGGGGTCCTTCTCCAACTGCAGCAGTGGGGAGATGGCGACCAGCGCCGCGGGGGTTTCCCCCTCGGCCTGCAGGCGCTGCGCCAACGCCATTGCCAGATAGCCTCCCGCGGAGTCGCCGGCCAGCACGATCTGGTCTGGCTCGTAACCGCGCAGGCGCAGCCAGCGGTAGCCGTCGTAGCAGTCGTCGATGGCCATGCCGATCGAGTGCTTGGGAATCAGCCGGTAGTCGACCACCAGGACCGGGGAGTCGGCGAACTTCGACAGGGCGACCGAGATCCGGCTGTGCGAGTTCACTCCGCAGGTCATGAAACCACCGCCGTGCAGATACAGCACGACACGGCGCCGGCCGTCTGCCGGCAGCACCCCGGGTGCCCGGACCAACTGGGCCGAGGCGTTCGGCAGCCCGACGGTGGCCCGCACCGTGCCCGGCGACGGCAGCAGTGCCTTGGCCACGAAATCCACCAGTCCGAACGGCCAGGGCAGGTGTGGAACGTGGCTGAGCACCGCCAGGGTGGGCCACATCGTCAGACGGGTGCCCAGCGAGACCAGGCGGGCGGGCAGGCTGGGACCGTCCTCGACGACCTCGACCGGAGCCCCGTCGCTGACGGGGTAACGGCGCGGGCGGGCGGGCCGCGCGGAGGCCTGAACCTTGCTAGGTGCGGTCATCGTCAACACTCCCTACTCCGTTGTAGTGGTGTGCCGTTGGGCCGCTGTACCGGCCCGGGAGCTAAAGCTTGACACTTGTGACCCAGGCCACACACGGAGATGGCGAATTGTTGCTGCAACTGGTATCGGTCCGTGACCGCAAACCGGGGAACCACCGGCTACACTGACTGGCGTGACCATGCGGCTCGGGTCCACCAAGGCACTGGCCGTCGCGGGCGTCCTGGCCTCGACCGGCAGCGCCATGGTGGGCGCCCGCAATCTTCTCACCGGGCAGGCCGACCAGGCACGCAGCATCATCCCCAGGGCTTGGGACATTCCACCGCGGGCCGACGGCATCTACGGCCCCGGCGGTGATCCGGTCCGGCCCTGGGAGCGCGGTGCGCCGGTCGACCTACACCTGATGGTCTTCGGCGACTCCACCGCCACCGGGTACGGCTGCCAGGAGGCCGACGAGGTGCCGGGCGCACTGCTCGCCCGCGGTCTGGCCGGGTACTCCGGCATACAGGTTCGGCTGTCCACCAAGGCGATCGTCGGGGCAACGTCGAAAGGTCTGGCCAGTCAGGTCGAGGCGATGCTGGTGGCCGGACCACCACCGGACGCCGCGCTGATCATGATCGGCGCCAACGACGTCACCATGCTGAACGGAATCGGTCCGTCGGCGCGGCGGCTCGGCGCGGCGGTTCGCCGGCTGCGCACCGCGGGGGCCGCGGTGGTGGTCGGCACCTGTCCGGACTTCGGCGTGATCACCGCGATCCCGCAGCCGCTGCGCTGGACGGCTCGATCGCTGGGATTGCGACTGGCCCGCGCCCAGGCCGACGAGGTCCACGCCGCCGGCGGGGTCCCGGTCCCGCTGGCCGATCTCATGGCACCGCATTTCGAGACCGAACCACAACTGCTGTTCTCCGAGGACAGCTATCACCCGTCGGCGGCGGGCTACGCCCTCGCGGCCGCACAATTGCTGCCGGCGATGTGCCATGCGCTGCACGGCTCGGGCCTGCCGTGGGCGGCAGGCCCGCCGGAGACGGCGACGCGACGCGCACCGCTGGGCAGATTGCTCCAGAGCATCGGGGTCAAGGCACCCACCGGCACGCACGCCAGCTAGGTTTTCCCGGTACCCCGCGAAAGAACCAGGAGCCCCCCATGCCCGAAGCCGTCATCGTCTCCACCGCCCTCTCCCCGATCGGCCGCGCAGGCAAGGGCTCGCTGGTCGATATGCGCCCCGACGATCTGGCCACCCAGATGATTCGCGCCGCACTGGACAAAGTGCCGTCGCTGGACCCGCGCGATATCGACGATCTCATGCTCGGCTGCGGCCAGCCCGGCGGGGAAGCCGGATTCAACATCGCCCGGGTGGTGGCCGTCGAACTGGGCTATGACTTCCTGCCCGGTGTGACCGTCAACCGGTACTGCTCTTCGTCATTGCAGACCACCAGGATGGCCTTCCACGCAATCAAAGCCGGCGAGGGCCAGGCGTTCATCTCCGCGGGGGTGGAGACGGTGTCACGCTTTTCGCACGGCACCTCCGACGGCTGGCCGAACTCCCACAATCCCTTGTTCAGCGAGGCAGAGGCGCGCACGGCTGCGGCAACTGAGGGCCCCGATTCATGGCATGACCCGCGCGAGGACGGCCTGCTTCCCGACGTCTACATCGCGATGGGCCAGACCGCCGAGAACGTGGCGCTCTACACCGGCATCAGCCGAGAAGACCAGGACCGCTGGGGGGTGCGCAGCCAGAACCGTGCCGAGGAGGCCATCAAGAACGGGTTCTTCGCCCGCGAGATCTCGCCCGTCACGCTGCCCGACGGCACCGTCGTGTCCACCGACGACGGTCCCCGCGCCGGCACCAGCTACGAGAAGATCAGCCAGCTCAACCCGGTGTTCCGGCCCAATGGCACCGTCACCGCCGGCAATGCCTGCCCGCTCAACGACGGCGCGGCGGCGGTGGTCGTCATGTCCGACGTGAAGGCCAAGGAACTGGGGCTGACCCCGTTGGC
>SYAB01000046.1 GCA_005787665.1 Actinomycetota bacterium | reverse complement strand
CACCGGGCCCGGCGCCGGGCGGTCCGGAGTCATAATGACCCATCGGCCGCCTCGGCCGGACCGACGTCGAGAGGGGGAACCCAGACGTTGGCGACCTACCTGATCGACATGACGCCCGCCGACATGCAGCGCCGCCTGCCCGAGGCACTCAATATCTATGTCGATGCGATGCGCTACCCACGCGGAACCGAGTCCCAGCGAGCGTCGATGTGGCTCGAGCACACCGGGCGGCACGGCTGGCGAGCAGTGGCTGCGGTCGAGATCGATCTGCCGACCGAGGAGTCTGGGTCGACCCAGGAGTCTGCGTCGACCGAGCAACTGGCGACCGCGTCGCTTCTGGGAGTGGCCTACGGCTACCGGGGAGCGCCGGATCAGTGGTGGCAGCAGCAGGTGTTACGGGGCCTGAACCGGATGGGATTTTCCCGCGAAGAGACCGCCCGCCTGATGGGAGACTACTTCGAACTGACCGAACTGCACATCGCCCCGGACGCACAGGGTCGCGGCCTAGGTGAAGCGCTCGCCCGCCGACTGCTGACCGACCGCGGCGAGGCCAATGTTCTGCTCTCGACACCGGAAACCAACGGCGAGGACAACCGTGCATGGCGGCTGTATCGCCGATTGGGATTCACCGACATCATCCGGGGTTATCACTTCTCCGGCGACCCACGGGCATTCGCCATCCTGGGTCGGACGCTGCCGCTGTAGTGCGAGTCTGGCACGATCATCTGGTGCGATCCCCCGAGTGGAGCCCCCGCCGCACTCGCCTGCGAGCACTGGTGCTGATGCTTCTGTTCCTGGCGCCACTGGCGACGGGGTGCCTGCGTCTCCAGGCCTCGATCACGGTGTCTCCCGACGATGTGGTCTCCGGTGAGATCATCGCGGCCAGCAAGCCCCGTGATGACAACGACCGCGGGCCGCAGTTCGACGAGAACATGTCATTCAGCGAGAAGGTCGACGTATCGAGTTACGAAGCGGACGGCTTCGTTGGATCCCAAGCCACGTTCTCCGGCCTGTCCTTCGCCGAACTGCCCCAACTCGCCAGCCTGAGTAAAGACGCCTCCGGAGTGGACATCACGCTGCGCCGGGCGGGAAACCTGGTGATCCTGGAGGGTCGCGTCGATCTGACCACCGTCATCGACCCTGAGGCCGACGTGAAATTCAGTGCCGTGTTTCCGGGCGAGGTCACCTCAACGAACGGCGCACGGGTGGGTACCGGTGCCGTTGAGTGGCAACTCAAGCCCGGCGTCGTCACGACCATGAGTGCCCAGGCTCGCTACAGCGACCCCAGCACGCGCTCGTTCCGAACCGCGGCGGTGTGGCTCGGCCTGGCGGCGTTCGCCGTCGCCGGCGTGATCGGCGCTCTCGCCTGGCGGGATCGCGACACCGCGCCCCGATTTGCGGCCGCAGATTCGGGCGAGGATCGCGAAGAGACAGGAGCAACCCACTGAGCGTCCACGCAGCAGTGCCGTCCGCCGCAGAGTTGGCCGCAGCGGTGACCGACCAGCTTCGTAAATACCTCACCGAACGACGCAGCGACGCCGCGTACCTCGGCACCGATTACGACGCTCTGATAGCGATCCTGGAAGACTTCGTGCTGCGCGGCGGAAAGCGACTGCGACCGGCATTCGCCTACTGGGGCTACCGTGCCGTGACCACCGATCCCAACCATGCTGTCGACGAACCGACCCTGAGGTTGTTCGCCGCACTGGAATTGCTCCACGCCTGCGCGCTGGTCCACGACGACGTTATCGATGACTCTGCCACCCGCCGAGGTATGCCGACCGCACACATGCACTTCACCGAGTTGCATCGCGGTCGCCGCTGGCACGGATCTGCCGAACAGTTCGGCCGGTCAGCGGCGATCCTGCTCGGTGACCTCTCGCTGGTGTGGGCCGATGACATCGTCAGCGGCGCGGACCTGGATTCGGCGGACCGACAACGCGTCCTGAGGGTCTGGTCCGACATCAGAACCGAAGTGTTGGGCGGGCAGTACCTCGACATCGTCGCGGAGTCCAGCGGCGCCGAATCCATCGAGTCCGCGATGAACGTCAACACCTACAAGACGGCGTCGTACACGATCTCGCGACCGTTGCAAATGGGCGCTGCTGTCGCGGCGGACCGGCCCGACGTTCAAGCAATTTTCCACCAATTCGGCACCGACCTGGGCGTGGCGTTCCAGTTGCGTGACGACGTGCTCGGCGTGTTCGGTGACCCTGCCGTCACCGGCAAACCCTCCGGTGATGACCTTCGGGCCGGCAAGCGCACCGTGCTACTGGCCGAAGCCGTAAGCCGGGCCGGACAGTCCGACCCGGCCGCCGCCGCGCTGCTCCGATCTGCGATCGGCACCGACCTGACCGAAGCTCAGGTGCGCGAGTTGCGTTCGGTCATCGAGTCGGTCGGCGCCCTGGCCGCGGTGGAGGACCGCATCGACATGCTCACTGGTCGCGCTCTGGGCGTCCTGGCAACCGCACCGATCAACGCCGGCGCGAAGGTCGGCCTGACCGAGCTCGCCGGATTGGCCGCCAACCGGTCGGCCTAGTGGATTGAGCTGAGGCCGATGTCCGCCACCACACCGCCGACCGCCGCGTCGCCACCAACGGGCCTACCCCGGCTGGCGGCTTTCGCGCGCGCCGACGAGGGCCGCCCGGCGCTGCTGGGGTTGGTGGGTGCGGCGCTGATCGCGGTGGGCGGTGTCGGTGCCGGCAGCACCCGTCAGCGCGACCCCCTGCTGGAATCTGCGCACCTATCCTGGCTGCGATTCGGTCACGGAGTCGTGGTCTCGTCAGTGCTGGTGTGGCTGGGCGTCGGGATGCTCCTGGCGGCTTGGATCTGGTTGGGCCGCAGGTTGATCGACGGTCCCGGGGTCAGCGAGTACGCGTTGATCGCCACCACCGGGTTCTGGCTGGTTCCGTTGATAGCCAGCGTTCCGCTGTTCAGCCGCGACGCCTACTCCTATCTCGCCCAGGGTGCACTGCTGCGAGACGGGTTCGATCCGTATGCGGTCGGACCGATCGAGAACCCGAATCCCCTTCTCGATGACGTCAGTTCGGTCTGGATCACCACACCGGCGCCATACGGCCCGGCGTTCATCCTGATCGCCAAGTTCGTCACCCTGCT
>SYAB01000451.1 GCA_005787665.1 Actinomycetota bacterium | reverse complement strand
TATCCTGACCCGAATGTCGATCGATGCGCGGGCCGCCCGCCGGACTGACGTTCCGGCGCTCGCGCAGGTGATGGGTCGGGCCTTTCACGACGACCCGGTGATCTGCTGGCTGCAGCCCGATTCGGGCAGGCGGCGCGCCGCGCTACCGGGATTCTTCAGCGCGCTGGCGCGCCATCACTTTCTGGCCGGCGGTGGGGTCGAAGTGGCCGCCTCGGCGACCGGCGTCGGCGCCGCGGCGCTGTGGGCGCCACCCGGAGGCTGGGAGGCCACGAACCGCGAGCAGATCGCGATGCTTCCCGCGGTGATCCGCGCGTTCCGAGGACGGCTGGGCGTTGCCCGGGCGCTGAGCGAGGAGATGAAGGCCAACCACCCCGAGGAGCCGCACTGGTATCTGGCGATGATCGGCAGCGACCCTCAGGTGCGCGGCGGCGGATTCGGCAATGCGCTGATCCGGTCCCGGCTGGACCGCTGCGACGCCGAAGGCGCCCCCGCCTACCTGGAGTCCAGCAACCCCGACAACATCGGTTACTACCTACGGTTCGGCTTCGAGGTCACTGGTGAGATCGCGATGCCGGGCGGCGGCCCGCCGCTATGGCCGATGTGGCGGCGGCCACGGTAGGGCTGCAGTGGCGGCGGCCACGGTAGGGCTGCCTACTCGTCGTCCTTCTTGCCGGTGATGACCTCTTTGGCCTTGTCGACCGCGTGGGTGGCGATCTCGGTGGAGTCCGCCACGATCGCGCCGACGCCGCCGGCGATGTCGCCGCGGACGACCTTGCCGGCGTCCTCCACGATGTCGCCCGCCTTCTCCACGGCGTGCGCGGCGACGTCCTTGGCCGCCTCGAACGCTTGCTTGGGATCGAAGCCCATCGGAGTTCCCTTCCTCGTGCCGACCAGTCGTCTCCGACTGTAGACCGGGCCGCTACGGGGCGGGGGCGGTTGCCGGATCGGGCGCAGCGGGATCCGGCGCAGGCGCCGGCGGTGGTGGTGGCGGCGGGGGAACGATGATCGAGCTGGACTGCGGCCCGACGATGAATCCGGACCCCTCCCGGGTGTTGAGGCAGGTCACCGTCCCGGTGTCGTCCACCCCGCAGAAGATCTGCCGGAAACTCAGCCGGGTGTTGGGCGGCAGCGGGCGCACGGCCCCGGCAGCGGCATACGGCGCAGTCTCGGTGGCGAAGGCCGGAACCCCGGCCGGACCGGCGCTGACCAGGTTGACCCCGGCCGGTGCACCCGGCAGTGGGCCGGCGCAGCCGTAGTCACCCTTGAGGCTGTCCAGCACGCACACCACGCCGGGAGGTCCGGCGAACGCGTACCACTTGCCGGCATTGACGGTGTAGTCAGCGGGGTTGACCGGCACATAGGTGGTCACGTCGGGAGCGGGCGGGGCAGGTACCGGGTCGGCGCCAGCCGGGGCCACTGCGATCATTGCCGTTCCGGCTGCCGCCACGGACATCATCAGGCTCTTCAGCAACACGCGACCACTGTAACCAACTAGACGTCCGTATCGCCGGTCGCCGTCTGCAGGGTGACCCGGAACTGCATCACCTTGTAGGGCCAGCCGCGCGCGGTGTTCCACTGCGAGACGACGAGGCCGACCCCTCCTTCGGTGTCGAGGCGGCTGCCGGGGAGCACATATCCGCCATACAACTGGGCCACCCGGCAGGCGTCGTGATCCTCGTCGTCCCAGCCGCAGCCCAGCACCGGCCGCTGCAGCGGGACCCGGTCGAGTTCGGCGGCGGGTCCGTCCAGGGTGCGGTAGGCCAGGCAGTAGGACGAGGACAGGAATCCGCCCAGGACCCAGGTGCCGAACTCCAGTCGGCGCAGCGACAGTTCCCCCCAGGTCTCGCCCGGCGGCGTTCGCACCTCGGCGTCCTCCCCCCACCGTCCGCCGGCCCAGCCCTGGTACCGGGAGGCATCACCGATGTGTTGGGGTCGCACCCGGCGCAGGATGAGGCCCTTGTTGCGCTGGAAGCCCGTCGATACCACGTACACCCATCCGTCTTCGGGGTCGTAGTCCCATGTCCAGCACTGCGCGTGGCCGCCGTGCACCCTGGCCGGGAACTTCGCGCCGAGATTTCGCCAGGACAGGCCGTCGTCGTCGGAGCGCCAGATCTCGGTCCACACCACGTTGCCGAACCCGCGGTTGACGATCGCGTGCAGGAACAACGTGTCGCCGACCCGCAGTAGGTCGGAGGGGATCACGGTGCTGATCCCGCGGCGCAGCAGACCCGGATGGGGACGGTGCCGGTAGTGCCACAACTGGCGGGCGTAGCGGCGGTCGTCACCGCCGGCCCGGTGGTATTCGATCGGATGGGTGGCGTCGCCGGTGCCGATCAGGATCACCGGTGAGCGCCAGTCGCCGACGCCGACGCGGGCCCCGGAGAAGGTGTCGCCGAACACCGACACCAGATTCCCGTCGGCGGCGTGCACCGAGGCGCCCAGGTCGGTGCACGCCATCCCGAACCGGTCGGTGATCCCCGGTCCGGTGAGGTCCTTGACCTTGCCGACGAAGCCGCCCGGCCTGTTGACGGCCGGCACTAGCCGAACACGAAATCATCCGGGTCGGGCTCCCGCGTCCAGGCCCAGAAGTCGACCAGCCGCCACGGACTCAGCGAGTGCACCACGCCGTCGGCGTTCTTGTAGAAACTGTGGGTGATGCTCGGGTGCGACCAGACCATCGTCGCGAGTTCCGCCTGGGATCGGGCGTACCAGTCGTCATAGCGATCGGCGCGCGGTTCCATCGTCTGTGCACCCGACTCCAGCAAGAGGTCCAAACACCCCATGATGTAACGGATTTCGCACTCGGAGTGGAAGATCAGGCTGCCGCCGCTGGCCAGGTTCGTCCCGGGGCCGTACATGCAGAAGAAGTTCGGGAATCCCGGGATGGTGATCCCCAGGTAGGCCGCCGGAGTCCGACCCCAGCTCTGGTGCAGATCACGCCCGCCGCGGCCGGTGACGCGCAGCGACGAGAGGAAGTCGTTGACCCGGAATCCGGTGGCGTAGACGATGACGTCTGCCGGGTGCCGGTTTCCGTCGGAGTCGATGACGGCATCGGACTCGATGCGCGCGACGCCACCGCGCACCAACTCGACGTTGTCGCGGCGCAGAGTGCGCAGCCAGCTGCCGTTGTCCTGCAAGGTCCGCTTCCCGGTGGCCGGGTAGTCCGGGATCACCTTGGCCGCCAACTCCTCGTCGCCGTCGAGTTGGCTGGTGATCCATTCGGTGAACATCATCCGGGCCATGTCGTTGGCCGCGCTGACCGCCCGTTGCGGGTCGGGCCAGTCCGGGTCGACCTTGGCCGCGGCAAGTCCGGTGTCGCAGCCCGGCCAGAAGATCAGGAACCGGTACCAGCGCCCGTAGAACGGCAGGTGGCGAAGCGCCCACCGCACTCCCGGGCCCACCGCGGCGTGGTAATCCGGGTTGGGGAACATCCATTGCGCGGTGCGCTGAATGACAGTCAGCTTGCCAACGCTCTCGGCGATCGCCGGGGCGATCTGGAACCCGGTGGCCCCGGCGCCGATCATCACGAGATCCTTGCCGGTCAGGTCGACGTCGTGGTCCCAGCGGGCGGTATGGAAGGCCGGGCCTTCGAAGTTCTCGGCGCCCGGGAAGTCCGGCACCAGGGGAGTATTGAGTTGGCCCACGGCACTGATGACCGCGCGGGCGCGCAGGGTCTCGGGCCCGCCAGGGCCCTGCACCGCCACCGCCCAGGTGCCGGTGGCGTCGTCCCACTCCGCAGCGTCGGCGGTGGTGCTGAACCGGATGTGCTCGGCCACGCCGTGACGCCGCATCACGTCGGCGAAGTAGGCCTGTAGTTCCGGTTGCCGGGCGAAGAACTCCGACCAGTGGTCGGAGGGCTCGAAGCTGTAGCAGTAAAAGTGGTTGCCGACATCGACCCGTGCACCGGGGTAGGTGTTCTCCCACCAGGTTCCGCCGACGCCGGGGTTCTTCTCGAGCACGGTGTAGGGAATGCCGGCCTGCTCGAGCCGGATGGCCGCAAGCAGGCCGGACTGGCCGCAGCCGATGACGATCACCGCGAACTCGCTTCGGGCCGGCCGCGGCGAGCGCAGGTGATCCTGTCGTGCGTCCCGGCCGTCGAGGCCCATCTCCTCGAGCATCATCGGCACGTACTCGGCCGGGACGTCGGCGACGGCGATCCAGTCCATCATCTCTTTGAGCAGGGCGGGTTCGACCGGGGCAGGCTCGGGACAACCGCGGTCGCGATAGTCGCGGATGACGTCGAGGGCCAGCGCGCGGGCGGCGGCCTTGTCCGGTTCGGACATGAACCCCTGCACCTCGTTGAGGAACAGGCCGGCGGGCCGAAGCGGACCGTCCAGGATGGACCGGCGTACCGCGTCGTCGTCGGTCATGTGCACGCACGACAGCAGCAGCGCCGGAACCGAGAGGTCGGCCAGGGCGGCGGTGATGGCGTCGTCGGAATCGGTGAACGGCTCACCGGCATGCGGGTTGCGCATCAGCACCTCCTGACCCTCCGGGCTGACCTTCCGGGCGGGCAGACGCAAAGTACCCGCGACACGTTGTGCCGCGGGTAACTTTGCTGTCTGTTCACGTGGTGAGGGGACGACCGGGATTAGTCGCCACCGGGCATCGCCGGGTTGAACGGCAGATGCTTGAACTGGTCGGGCCGGGTGGTGACCGGCCGCTGGGGCAGGGTCCCGTTCAGGCCCACCTGGGCCTGCCGGTCGCGCTTGACCGTGGTGTTCTGTCGGTTCGAATGACCTTCCGTCGAGGTCTTCGGCCGGTTCGAGTTGCCCTCCGACGAGGTGCTCGAGTCGGCGAAGGCGACATCGGCCATTCCCAGCGAGCCGCCGACGGCCAGGCCGGCCGCGATGAACATCCCGGCGGCGAAGCGGGTGATGGTGCTTGTCATGATCTGATCCTTTGCGATCGTTTTCGGTTGGGCCGGAGTGCCTTTCCGCTGATGTCCACAACGATGCCGGACCAGATGCGAGCCGTCTGTCGACGAAGCGACCCTCTGCGTTGACGAACTCGTGTCCTCGTATTGGAGGACAGCAGACTGCTACCGCGGGGAACCCGCCAGATTCCTACGGCGCGGAGCCCGCCAGGGGCACCGTCACCGCGATATGGGTGCCCTTCGGGACGGCCAACAGGCGCACGCTTCCCCCGGCCGCCTCGATCCTGGCCCGCTGCGAGGCCAGGCCGATATGGCCGGCGCGCAGCCGCTCGGTGGCCTGTTGTTCGGTCATGCCGACCCCGTCGTCGGCCACGTCGAGGCGGCGCGACAGGCCGTCGACCTCGAGGGTCACGGTGGCCTTCGTCGCCTTGGAGTGGCGCACGACGTTGGACAGCAGTTCCCGGGCCACGCTGAACAGGATCGGGTCGGTGGGGTCACGTTCGGGCTGCTCGTCGATGTGCGCGCTGACGGCGATACCCGATCGCGCGGCGGTGGCGTCGGCGAGCTGGGTCAGCGCCCTGGTCAACCCGGCGCCTGCAAGCACCGCCGGATGCAACTCGAAAGTGGCCTCACGCATCTGGTTGGTCGCCTCGCGCAGACCGTCCATGGCCCGCTCGAGACCCGGGTCGGGGTGCTTCTTCTGCACGCTCGAGATGTCCTGGCGGGCCATCAGCACCGACTGCAGCGGCCCATCGTGGATGGACTCCGAAATGCTGCGTCGCTCCTCGTCGGAGGCGGTCATGAGATCGGCGAGCAGTGCCCGCCGGGAGACGCTCAACTGGGCGATCTCCTCGATCTGGCGGCTCTGCGCGTACACCGCCAGCCCGACCGTCGCGCACAGGAAGATCAACAGCACCGCGGCCAACGTGATGCGGCCGTATCCGACGTCCCTGGTCAGTATCGGGTCGGTGTAGAACTCGACCATGAAGGTCGCTGCGACGATCACCAGGGCGAACACCGCCCGCCGCCAGGAGACGTCGAGTACCACCATGATCGGCAGCAGCGTGAGTATCAGCAGCGGAACATAAGCACCGTCGGGAGTGGCCAGGTTGAACATCACGACCATCCCGACGTCGAGCAGCAAGAGCATCAGCTGGATTCGCGAGATGGCCAGTTCTCGGGACCGGGGGCCGAACAGCGCGACGGCGGCCCAGATGGCGGCCAGCAGATAAAACCACGGTAGCGACTCGAATATCGGCCAGGTCTGCTCCAGGCCCACATACGAGGAGATGATCATCACCGACGCCACCCCCAAGCGCACCAGCGCGACGATCCGCAGCGCGCCCAACTCACGGGCGCGGCGAATCCGGTCGATTTCGGGTTCGGCGAGCGAGGGTTTGTCCACGGGGGGGCCCGGCATCGTGTCACGATAACCGGATGTCACAAGGTTCGGAGCCGGTCACCGTCGTCGTGGGCGACGATCACCCGATGTACCGCGACGGTGTGGTGCGGGCCCTGAAGGAGAGCGGCCGGATTCGCGTGCTCGCCGAGGTGGGTGATGGCCGGGCGGCGCTGGAGGCCATCCGTGAGCATGAGCCGAAGGTGGCGCTGCTGGACTACAGGATGCCCGACCTCGACGGTCTGGCGGTGGTGACGGCGGTCGCCCGCGACGCGCTGCCGACCCGGGTGCTGCTGCTCAGCGCCACCGAGGATCCGGCCACGGTGTACGAGGCGCTGGCCGCCGGGGCGGCGGGCTATATGACCAAGGAGTCCGACCGCGACGAGATCGTGGCCGCGGTCATCAGCTGCGCCAAGGGCGGCGGCTATGTGCCGGCCCATCTGGCGGGCGGGCTGGCCACCGAGGTGCACCAGCGTTCCCGCGGCGATGCCACGCTGCTCTCGCCGCGCGAGTCCGAGGTCATCACGATGATGGCCGACGGTCTGTCGGTACCCGATATCGCCGCCCGGCTGCATCTGGCGCCGACGACGGTGCGCACCCATGTCCAGCGGCTCTACGAGAAGCTCGGGGTCTCTGACCGCGGTGCGGCGGTCGCCGAGGCGATGCGCCGGCGACTGGTCGAATAGCTCAGGGCGGCAGTAGGATTCGGTTCGGAGCGCGAGGCGACGGATGCTGCGTGGGCGTGACAATCTGGGGCGTGACCAAACCACTCCCCGCTGGCTAGAGTGACGGGATGGCCTGGCTGCGTCAGCGCGACGGGGTGACCTGCGGCCCCAGTGTGGCGGTGATAGCCGGGGCCCTGCTCGACGCCGAATACGGCGCGCCGCTGCAGGACCAGCATGCCCAGCAGTGGTTCCACTCCGAGCAGGGCCGGGTGCACCGTGCGGTCAACACGGTGTGGCCGCGCGCGCTCGGTACCACGCCGGCCGGCATGGCCCGGGCGCTGAGCGCGTACGGAACGCGTTACCGGTGGCGGCCGGCGATCCGCGGTCTGGGCGACGTCGCGACGGCGGTGGGTGCGGGCTGGCCGGTGGCCATGCTGATCGGCGCGACGATCCCGCGGCACTGGGTTCTGCTCACCGCGGTGCAGGGGTCGCGGTTTCGCTGCTACGAGCCGTCATCGGGGCGACTGATCGGCGTCGAAGCCGGCGACATCCGGGCCGCACGCCTCGAACCGCTGGGCTTCCCCAGGGCCTTCGCGTTCGTGCTGCCGGCCGCGCGCACTCAGCGCTGACCGCTGAGCAGGGCGATCGACACCGCTGTGGCGGGCCCGACGATCCCGGCCACCGGTTCGCCGTCCTCGACGGTCTGCGCGGTCAGCTCCCGCAGGCCACCGACCAGGATCACCGCTGCCGTCGCCGACAACGGCGCCAGGCCGGCTCGTCGGAAGCCCGGCCCGGCGCTGAGTTCGACGATCGCCGCCGCCAGCCGTCCGGATCCCTGGCGCATCATCGGCCGGGCCGCCTCGCCCAGGGCCGGTAACTCGCGGATCCAACTCAGCGTGATCGCCGGGCTGGCCTCGATGGTCTGCACATAGGCGCTGACGGCCTGGCGCACCTGATCCCGCCAGGGCGCCTCCGGGTCGATCGCCGCCCTCAAGGTGTCGACGAGTTCCTCGTTGTTCGCGGTCAGCAGTTCGAAGAAGCAGGCTTCTTTGGTGGCGAAGTGGTCGTAGAAGGTGCGCTTGGAGGTGCGGGCGTGCCGGACGATATTGGCCACCGTGGTGTCCCGATAGCCGCGCTCCTCGATCGAGGCCGCCAACCCGTCCAAGAGCCGCCGCCGGAACGCGGGCTCCTGATACGCGGGCCGCTCGGCGGCAGGTGCGGTCAACGCGCCCTCCTTGTCACGGCTGGTACTTGAGAGTACCGTACGGGGTGATCGACTGGTACACCCCGGTACCGCCCGAAATCCCCACGTCGTAGCCCCACCTCACGGAGGTCTCGATGAGCGAAGCTCCCACCCTTGACGCACCCGTCGCCGAAGAGCCCGTGCTGCCACCCGCACCCCGGATGCCGGCCCTGCTGGGCGCGCTGTCGTTCGTGGCCTCCCGCCGGCGGACCGTCCGGCGGCTGACTGCCGAGTACGGACGGTGCGTGCGGATTCGGGTGCCGGTGTTCGGCGACTCGATCCTGGTGGCCGACCCGGCGCTGGCCAAGCAGATCTTCACCACCAGTCCGGAGGTGCTGCACAACATCCAGCCCAACCTGAGTCGGCTGCTGGGCAAGGGATCGGTGTTCGGCCTGGAGGGCACCGCCCACCGCCGCCGCCGCAAGTTGCTCACCCCGCCGTTTCACGGCAAGAGCATCAGCGGCTACGAGCGGATCGTGGAGGAGGAGACGCTTCGCGAGGTCGCTTCCTGGCCCGACGGCGAGCAGTTCGAGACCCTCGAGCCGATGATGCGGATCACCCTCAACGTCATCCTGCGAGCGGTGTTCGGGGCCGAGGGCGAGGAACTCCAGCAACTTCGCGAGCTACTCCCCAAGTGGGTGACGCTGGGGTCGCGGCTCTCCGTGTTGCCCACCCCCAAGCACCCCGCCGCACCGTGGAGCCCGTGGGCCCGGCTGGCCTCCTACCGCCGGACCTACGAGGGGTTGATCGACAAGCTGATCGCCGCGGCGCGGCGCGATCCGGACTTCGCCGATCGCGCCGACGTGCTCTCGCTGTTCCTGCGCAGCACCTACGACGACGGCACCGCGATGAGCCGCGGCGACATCGGCGATGAGCTCCTGGCGATTCTGGCGGCCGGTCACGAGACCACCGCGTCGACCTTGGGGTGGGCCTTCGAACGCATCTCCCGCCACCCGCAGGTACTCGAACGATTGGTCGCCGAGGCCGCGACCGAGGACAACACCTACCGCCAGGCGACCATCTTCGAGGTCCAGCGCAACCGCACCGTCATCGACTTCGCCGGCCGGCATGTCGCCGCGCCGGTGTACGACCTCGGCCCATGGCGCATCCCCCAGGGGTTCTCGATCATGGTGAGTCTGCTGCAACTGCATTCCGACCCCGAGGTCTACCCCGACCCGGAGCGCTTCGACCCGCAACGCTTCCTCGAGGAGAAGCCCAACACCTTCTCCTGGGTGCCGTTCGGCGGCGGCACCCGCCGCTGTGTCGGCGCGGCATTCGCCAATATGGAACTCGACGTCGTGCTGCGAACGGTCCTGCGCCACTTTGTCATCCAAACGACGGACGCGCCGGGGGAGAAGGTGCACAGCAGAGGAGTGGCCTTCACCCCGAAGAAGGGCGGCCGGGTGGTGGTGTACCGGCGGCCGGTGGCGCTGGGCGCTTAGCGGCTCGGGGCGGCGGCCGTCGGCGGTAGGAGAGACTCGGCGGCGATTCTCCGCGGGTCGGACTTGACCGACCCAGACGCCCGGCCGTGGGTGGCGGTGTTCGCCAACCCCGTCGCCGACCGGAAACCCTAATAAATGACTGCGGAATTGGCTTCCGCAAGGGTGCGCGGAGGTGATATATACAGGACAGTGCGCGAGACCACGCGCGGCGCCATCGTTAAGGAGTAGCGATGTCCGGATCGTCGAAATCCCTGCCCATCGGCCGTCAGCGCCGTTCATGGAAAGGCCGGGTGAGAGCGATCGAATACTCTCGGCTGGCCGAGCGGACGGGCGCTACCCCGAAACCCACCTACGCCGCCTATGTCGGTCGCGTCGGCGCACTGGCGGTGGCCTTGGGAGTGGGCTCCGCGGTCGCCGCTATTCCGGTGGCCTTCGCCGACACCACCGGTTCGTCAGGGTCCACGGGCTCAAGTGCGTCGGACTCGACATCCGCGACCGCGTCGACGCGAGGCTCGCGCGCCGACGCGCCCCGCCCGCGCAGAGCACACTCAGCTGATCCCACCGACAGGTCCGCTCGCACCCCGGCCACGGCTCCGCGGCCCGCCGGTTCGAGGGCTGCGGTTGCCGAGCGGGCTTCGGGTGATCGCATTCCTGATCTGAAGGCGACGGATATGCCGAAGCCTCTTGTGGGTGACGAAGGTTCGCCAGGGACAGTCGTTGGGGAGAGGAGCGCGATCCCGGCGCCCGAATCGGTGATCACGCCGGCTGCGTCGGTGGAGCGCGCGCCCGTGAGCGCGCAGGTGGTGACCGCTGCGGCGGCACCCGCTTCCGCTACGTTGTCGGGGGTGCCGGAGGGCGCTCAGGGGCAAGACGGGTCCCCGCTCTCGTGGGTGATGGCGGCCGCGGCGTTGGGCCAGCTGGGCTCGCCTCGCACGGTCAATGGCCTGACGGCCGGAACTGCGCCCGCCATGGCGGTGGCCGCCGCGCCACCTCGGCCGCGGGGGCAGCTACGGGTCCAGCGGTTCGTCCAGCGCTACAAGGCCGCGGGGGTCGAAGCGAGCGTCCTCTTGCAAACCTTCGCGGTGGCCGAGTTGAAGCGGGCCAAATTCACGGCCTCTGAATTGAAGGACGGCGGGGCTGCCCTAGCCGACCTGGTCGCCGCCAGATACTCGCTGGCCGAGCTCAAGGGCGCGAAGTTCAGCGCGGGTGAACTCAAAGAGGCCGGTGTGGGTCTGGCGGAGTTGGTGGCTGTCAAGTTCACCCCTG
>SYAB01000450.1 GCA_005787665.1 Actinomycetota bacterium | reverse complement strand
TCCGGTGGGCGGCGATCGGTTCACCGATTCGCTGCGCTCACTGGCGCCCGCCGGCCGGCTGCTGGTGGTCGGGTTCACCGGCGGAGAGATCCCGACGGTCAAGGTGAACCGCTTGCTGCTCAACAATATCGACGTGGTCGGAGTCGGTTGGGGCGCGTGGACACTGACCCACCCCGACTCGCTTGCGCAGCAGTGGAACGGCCTGGCCGCACTGCTGACATCCGGAAAGCTCGCCGTTCCGCAGCCCGATGTATATCCGCTTGCCCGCGCTGCCGACGCCGTCGCGGCCCTGGAGAACCGTACGGCCCGAGGCAAGGTCGTTGTTCGCGTCCGCGACTAGCCGGTGACGCACGCCTACGCCGACGTATTTGTCGGAGGCGCGGTCTAGGTTGAACTCGATGGGCTTGCACATTCACCGCGCGGAACGCACCGACACCCTCGCGGAGGGACTGGGGGAGCTGCTGGCCGCGCCACCCCCAGATCCGTTCGCCGAGGATCTCGTCGTCGTTCCCGCGCGGGGAGTCGAGCGGTGGCTGTCCCAGCGGCTGTCGCACATCCTGGGTCGCGGCTCCGGCGACGACGGCGTGTGCGCGGGGGTCCGTTTCCGATCACCGGCCTCGCTGATCGCCGAGATCGCCGGCACCGGCGACGACGACCCGTGGTCACCCGATGCCTTGACTTGGCCGCTGCTCGGTGTCATCGACGCACACCTTGACGACCCGTGGGCACACACGCTGGCAGCGCACCTGGGGCACTTCGAGTCCGAGGACGTCGAAAAGGAGCTGAGGCGGAACCGCCGGTACGCGGTGGCCCGACGGCTGGCCGGGCTGTACGCCTCCTACGCCAGGCAGCGCCCGCAACTGCTCTCCGGCTGGCTCGAAGGTGAGCTGGGTTGCCTCGGCACCGATCTGGCCTGGCAGCCGGAACTGTGGCGCCGCCTGGTCGGGGCGATGAGGATCGACCCGCCGCATATCCGGCACGCGACGACCATCTCTCAGTTGCAGCAGTCGGGCTCGGCGGAGCTTCCCGAGCGGGTGTCGCTGTTCGGTTACACCCGGCTCGCGTCGACCGATATCGAGTTGATCGCCGCCCTGGCCACCCATCACCAGGTGCACCTGTGGCTCCCGCATCCCAGCGCGCAGCTATGGACCGCTCTTGCGGATTCGCGCGGGGTGATCTCGCGGCGCGCCGATGACAGCCACCGCGCGGTTGCTCACCCGCTGCTGGCGACCCTGGGGCGGGACCTGAGGGAGATGCAGCGCGGGCTGCCGGCGGCGGTGGCCACCGACGAATTCCTCGGTTGCGCTTCCCGACCCGAAACCCTGCTCGGCTGGCTGCAGTCCGATATCGCCGCTAATGCGGTTCGGCCACAGTCCCGTTCGCTGAACCCGGATGATCGCTCGGTGCAGGTGCACTCCTGTCACGGTCCGGCCCGCCAGGTCGAGGTTCTCCGCGAAGTCCTGCTGGGCCTGCTCGCCGACGATGAAACCCTCGAACCCCGCGACATCCTGGTGATGTGCCCCGACATCGAGACCTACGCACCGCTGATCGCCGCTGACTTCGGCCTCGGCGAGGTGGTTCCCGGCGCCCATCCCGCGCACCGGCTTCGGGTGCGGTTGGCTGACCGATCCCCGGTGCAGACCAATCCGCTGCTGGCGGTGGCGTCTCAGCTGCTCAGCTTGGCGGCCAGTCGGGTGACCGCCAGCGAGGTGCTCAACATCGCTCACGCCGACCCGGTACGGGCCCGATTCGGATTCACCGACAACGACCTGGAGAACATCACCACCTGGGTCGTGCAGTCCAACATCCGGTGGGGCTTCGACCGCGAGTACCGCGTGCCGTTCGGTGTCGACTTCATTCACAACACGTGGCGCTTCGGCCTCGACCGCATTCTGGCCGGCGTGGCGCTGTCCGACGACTCCCACGCCTGGATCGACACGACCCTGCCCCTCGACGACGTGGGCAGCAACCGTGTTGAACTCGCCGGACGGCTGGCGGAGTTCGTCGGCCGCCTGCACCGTTTCGCCACGGCGCTGAGCGGTGTCCACTCTGTGCGGGAGTGGCTGGCGTCGCTGGCCGGCGCAGTCATGTCGATCGCACGGGTCACCGATGCCGATGCCTGGCAGGTAAGCCAGTTGCAGCGCGAGTTCAACGCCATCACCGAGCGCGCCGGACCGCGGGGCGACACCCCCCTGCGCCTTGCCGATGTGCACGCGATGCTCGAAGGCCATCTCGCCGGTCGGCCGACGCGGGCGAACTTCCGCACCGGGACGCTGACGGTCTGCACCATGGTTCCGATGCGTTCGGTACCGCACCGGGTCGTGTGTCTCGTCGGTCTCGACGACACGGTATTCCCCCGATTGGGCGCCCCGGACGGTGACGACGTGCTCGCGCGAGAACCGATGACCGGGGAGCGGGATGTGCGGTCCGAGGACCGGCAACTGCTCCTTGACGCCATCTGCGCGGCGACCGAGAAGCTGGTCGTCACCTACACCGGCGCGAACGAGTACACCGGAAAGGACCGCCCGCCCGCAGTCCCGCTAATGGAGTTGCTCGATGCTCTCGACGCGACGGTCCATGGGGCCACGGGCGACGGCAACGGCCGCGCGGGGATCCTCACCCGGCACCCGCTGCAACCGTTCGACGTCAAAAACGTCACCCCCGGCGAACTGGGCGTTCCCGGGAAGCCCTTCACCTTCGACCCGACAGTGCTCGACTCAGTCCGCGTCGCGGGCGAAGAACGCCCCGTCCGACCGGCTTTCTTCGCCGCGCCGATCCCGGTGCCGCCGGCCGACGACGTAGAGCTCGCCGAAGTGCTGGCATTCTTCAAAAACCCGATCCGCGGCTTCTTCACCGAGCTCCAGTTCAATCTGCCCCGTGACGACAAAGGCGTCGACGACTCCATGCCGGTCGAGATAGACGGACTGCAGAAGTGGACCGCCGGAGACCGGATGCTGACCGACATCGTCGCGGGTATGGACCCTGCGCAAGCCCGTCAGGCCGAGTGGCGGCGGGGACTGGTGCCGCCGGGCCGGCTGGGAACCCGCATCGTCAATGACCTGCGCGACGACGCGCAGCAGCTCGCCGCCGCCGCCACGCAGTTCCGTGTCGGTGACCCGTCGGCCTTCGACGTCGACATCGATCTCGGGCAGGGCCGCCGCGTCACCGGAACCGTTGGACAGCTCTACGGCGACACCTTCGTCACGCTGACTTTCTCCAAGCTTGGTGGTCCGCATCTGCTCGGCGCGTGGATCCGGCTGGCGGCACTGGCAGCTGCGTTCCCTGCGAGACACTGGACCGCGGTCTGCATAGGGCGCGGCACTGACGATGCGCTGGTTGAGCGCCGGATGCGTGCTCCCGGCGATCCGATTGCCGTACTGCGGGATCTCGTCGCCATCTACGACACCGGCCGCTGCGAGCCGATTCCGCTTCCGATCAAGACATCCTTCGCGTGGGCGTCGGCTCGGTTCGCCAACGCCGCCAACCCCGGCCGCCGGCCGCAGAGTCCGGAGGCTGCCGCGAGGAGAATGTGGAAGTACGAACGCGAAGACCCTGCCATCGAACAGATCTGGGGCAAGGATCCGGAGTTGTCCGTGCTGCTCGATCCGCCTTCGTCCGTCGAGGACGTCGAGGGCGAGGCGACGCGGATGGGCGCGTACGCGGCGAGGCTGTGGCTGCCCATGCTGCAGACCGTGGGGAGCATCGGCTGATGAAACGCTTTGAACTGTGTGGCCCGCTGCCGGTCGCCGGGACGACCACGGTGCTCGAGGCGAGCGCTGGAACCGGCAAGACGTTCACCCTCGCCGGCCTGGTGACGCGTTACGTCGCCGAAGGAACCGCCACATTGGATGAGATGCTGCTCATCACCTTCGGCAGGTCGGCTACCCAGGAGTTGCGAGAGCGCGTCCGCGAGGCGTTGCAGGACGCGGTGCGGGCTATCGGGGACAGGGCGAGCGCCAAGGGCAACGAGTTGCTCGAGTACCTCATCGACACCGACGAGGAGGAACTCGGCCGCCGCGAGGAGCGGTTGAAGGATGCGCTGGCCGGATTCGACGCCGCGACCATCGCCACGGTTCACCAGTTCTGCAGCATCGTGCTCAAGTCTCTCGGGGTGGCCGGAGACAGCGAAGCCGGTGTACAGCTTGTCGAAAGCCTCGAGGATCTCGTGGCCGAGATCGTCGACGATCTATACCTCAAACATTTCGGCAACATCCCCGAGCAGCCCAAGCTCGGCCGTGACGAGGCGATGGACATGGCGCGTCAGATCGCCGGTCAGCCGGGGACCGAGTTGCGGCCGCTCAATGCCCATCCCGATACTGGCGCGGCGGTGCGAATGACCTTCGCCCGCGAATTCATCACCGAACTCGATCGGCGCAAGCGACAGCGCGGCATCCTCGGTTACGACGACTTACTGACGCGCCTGGCCCACGCCCTCAAGGAACCGGATTCACCGGCCGGGTCCCGCATGCATCAGCGCTGGCCGGTGGTGATGGTCGACGAGTTCCAGGACCCCGACCCG
>SYAB01000045.1 GCA_005787665.1 Actinomycetota bacterium | reverse complement strand
GCCACCGTGACAGGCGTTCACCCCCGGGCAGCTCTGTGCGTCATAGCTGAAGCCGTTGCCGGCGAGGATCCCGGCATGGGGGTGGGAGGCGGTGCCATCACCGAAGAACAGTGAGACGACCGAGCCCGCCGTGGACGCGATCGCCGTGGCGCGCGGGGCGCCGGGACCACCCTTGGCACCCCGTGCCCCGTGCGTGGGGTGCGGCGAACGGGGCGCCCCGGCGGATCCGGCCGGTACGGAGGGTGTCGCGGGGGAAACCCGTCGGGCGGCGACCCTGTCCGCGGTCACCGGAGCCCGGGGGCCCGCTGAGGCCGCTGCGGGCGAGGCGGTGCGAGGCGGCCCGGAGCGCGGGGAGGACACCCCCGTGGATCCGCGCTCCGACGGCCCCGTGGGCTCGGCGGATGCCACCGCGGGCAGGACGACGATCGCTGCCCCAGCCGCCAGCGTCCCGACCAGGAGTCCGAGGCGGACCATGCCCATCCGGTGCCCACTTCCCGACGCGGCGGTTGAGCCGACTCTGGGCAAACTACCACCGCTCAGTCTGGTCATTTCCCTGAAATTCCTATCCCGGACGCGGCTAGCGTCCGGAGGGCACCACTGCACCAGACGTCGCGTCGCAGTGGCAGAACGACTGACGGAGGTGGCGTGCGTTACGTAGCAATCACGGCGTGCCCGACGGGTATCGCCCACACCTATATGGCGGCCGAGAAGCTGCAGGCGGCCGCCTCCGAGGCCGGCCACGAGATCAAAGTCGAGACCCAGGGCTCGATCGGCGCGGAGAACGTCTTGACCGCCGCCGACATCGCCGCGGCCGATGCGGTCATCATCGCGGCGGACAAGAATGTCGAGCTCGATCGCTTCGCCGGCAAGAGGGTCCTCCAGGTCGGGGTCGCCGATGGCGTCCACAAACCCGCCGAACTGCTGGTGCGCGCGGTCAACGCACCCGTTCAGGCCGGGACCGTCGCGGTCGCGACGGAAGACAAGGGCAGCCTCGGAGCGACTCTCTACCGTTCGCTGATGGCCGGCGTCTCGCCGATGATCCCGTTCGTGGTCGTCGGCGGCCTGCTGATCGCCGTCAGCCTGTCGCTGGGCGGGACCCCGGACCCTGAGGGCGGCCTGGTCGTGCCGGACGGCAGCTTCTGGGGCAAGATGCTGGAGATCGGCTCCATCGCCTTCACGCTGATGATCCCGATTCTGGCCGGCTTCATCGCGATGTCGATCGCCGACCGGCCCGGTCTTGCCCCCGGAATGATCACCGGCATCGTGGCCAACACCGGGTCGCTGTACGGCTCGGAGGCGGGTTCGGGATTCCTCGGGGCAATTGTGGCCGGCTTCCTCGCCGGATATGTGACCCTGGCGGTCAAGGGCGTGAAAGTACCCAAGTTCATGGCCGGCATCATGCCGATCATCGTCATCCCTTTGTTCGCCACGGTCGTGTCCTCGCTGGCCTTCATCTACGTCCTCGGCGCGCCCATCGCCGGCCTGTTCACCGCTCTGACGACCTGGCTGTCGGGACTGACGGGCGCCAACGCCGTCGTGTTGGGCATCATCCTGGGCTTGATGATCGCCTTCGACATGGGCGGCCCGGTCAACAAGGTGGCGTTCCTTTTCGGCGTCGGCTTGATCGCCACCGGCCAGACCGCACCGATGGGCATGATCGGCGCCGCGATCGCCGCCCCGCCGATCGGTCAAGGCCTGGCCACCGTGCTGCGGCGCACGCTGTACGACGAGTCCGAGAAGGAAATGGGCTTGGCCGCCATGTTCATGGGCTTCTTCGGAATCACCGAGGGCGCAATCCCTTTCGCGGCCGCCGATCCGGCGCGGGTCATCCCGGCCAACATGGCCGGAGGGGCCGTCGCCGGGGCCGTCGCGGCTCTCTTCGGCGCGACCAACGCCGTGCCCCACGGCGGCGGTATCGTCGCCGTCCTGGGCGCGGTGCACGGCGTTCCGGGCTACCTGATCGCGATCGCACTCGGCTCGACCGTGACGGCGCTGATGACCCTCGGCCTGAAAATCCGCCACCGGGCCAAGAATCGCGGCGCTGAACCGGCACCCGCGATGACCCCGCCCGAACGCCCCGACGGGACCGTCGGATCAGGGGTCGCCACCGCCGGGGCCACCACGGCAGTGGCTGCCGCGCCGCCCAAAGTCGGCCTGGCCCAGTACATCACCGCCGAGACGGTCGCCGTCGAGCTGAGCGCGACCGACCGGGACGCCGCCATCGCCGAGTTGGTCGGTATCGCGGCCCGGACGGGCCGGGTCCTCGATCCGGCCGCGGTGGTCGCCGGCGCGTTGGCCCGGGAGGCGACCGTGAGCACCGGACTCGGCGACGGCATCGCCATTCCGCACGCCAAGACCGACGCGGTCTCCGAGCCCGTCGTGGTGTACGCGCGGTCCCGCGCGGGCATCGACTGGGCCAGCCGCGACGGCAAACCCGCCTCGGAGCTTTTCCTGATCGCGGTACCCGAGCACGCCGCCGGCGACGCCCACCTGACGATCCTGGGCGCGCTGTCTCGCAAACTGGTCAACGCGCAGTTCCGCTCGGAGCTATCCGCCGCCGGACCGGATCGAGCCTACGAACTGCTCGTAAGCGTCCAGTAACCGCTCATCGTCGCCCCCGGCGGTGGCGGTTGTGGTCCAAAAGCAGGACACGACAGTCATCCGGTGAAGGGTCACATGTGACGACTGTCTGCGCGGGCGCAGCCCCGGATAGTTCTTGGTGGGGCCGAAGCGGCCCGTCCGCACCCACCGAGACGCGAGGACACCATGGCGACCCTGACCCTTCCGGCCCGCCGGTCGAGCTGCCCCACCATCGGGGAGGCCGACCTGCCCTCGATCGACTACGACCACTGCACGAGCCCGGAGGAGGCGCACGCCGTCATCCACGCCGCCCGTCGGCAGGGGCCGATCGCGAGAGGACCCCACGGTCCGGAACTGCTGAATTACGAACTGGTCCGAAGCGTCCTGCGCGACCCGCGGTTCCGCATGCCCCGGGGCATGTTCCTGGAATTCCAGGGCATCACCAGCGGTCCGCTCTGGGAACGCGGCAATGCACCATCGCTGACCAGTCTCACCGGATCTGAACACCATCGGTTGCGCCGCCTCGTCTCCAAGGCCTTCACCCCCGCCGCCGCCGATCGCCTACGCGGCACCGTGGTCGAGGTGATCACCGGTCTGGTGGATAGCCGTGCTGCGCGCGGAACGTGCGACGTCGTCGCCGACATCGCCCGGCCCTATCCGATCCCGATCATCTGCGCGCTGCTCGGTGCACCCGCGCAGGACTGGGAACTGTTCTCGCAGTGGACCGACGACATCTTCAGAATGTTCAGCTGGAACATCGCCGAGCACGAATCGGTCATCGTCAATGCCTTCGAACGTCTCGACGCCTACATCGACGATATGGTCGCCACCCGCCGCCACTCGCTGACCGATGACCTGATTTCGGAACTGATCCGGGCCGAGGACGGCGACGACCGCCTCACCGGAGCGGAGTTGCGCCGACTGGCGTCCACGCTCCTCATCGCGGGCACCGATTCCACCCGCCACCAACTGGCCGCCTCGGTTCACGCACTGTGCGAGAACCCCGAGCAGTGGGCGCTGTTGGGCCGGCAGCCCGAACGGGCGATGCAGGCGGTTGAGGAGACGCTGCGCCACTCCCTGGTCTCGTTCTGCACGCCCCGCCAGGCGGTCGAGGACGTCGAGATCGGTGGTGTCCTGATCCCCGCCGGCACGCTGATCCTGGCGAACAAGGCGGCCGCCAACCGGGATCCCGCGGTCTATGCGGACCCCGACCGCCTCGACATCACCCGCGGGGGCACCGCCCCGATGCTGTCCTTCGGTGTCGGCGCGCACTACTGCCTCGGTGCCAACCTCGCCAGAGTCGAACTCGCCGAGGCCCTCACCGTGATGGCGCAGCGCATGCCCGGCGCCCGCTGCGTCGGGCCGGTCCGCTGGAAGCCCCTGGGACCACCGCTGAGCGGGCCCATCACGGTACCGATCGCCTTCGATAGCTGAGGCGGACAATCGCCGGCGCTAGGTGCCCATGACGGCAAGGCCCCATTGCAGGTGGCCGCTCCAGACCGATGCGATCCGCCCGCCCTGTACCGCCGGCTTGGGGTCGGATATCGGTCCACCGCAGAGGCGGATCTGAGCCACCGTGGCATCGAGATCCGGCGTCTTCAGCGCCAGCCCAATGAGTGCGGGTTGGCCGCCGCTCGCGACGACCTCGATAAAGGCTTCGCCGACGCGATAGAAGGCCATCTCCGGACCATCCGGCCCTCTCGGGTGAAAGCGTCTGCGCGGCGTCGAGCCCAGCACAGCGTTGAGTGCGTCGACCGCCGGGTCCAGATCCGGCACGGTGTAGACGATGTGGTCGGCAGCGGTGACCCCGCACGGGTGCGCGCTCGGGGCAGCCGCGGGACATGTGGCGGTCGGCACCCCGAGAGCGGACGGATCGGCATGGATCTCATCGAATCCCCAGCCGCTGCCACCGATGCTGCAACGGACTCCGCCGACGGTGAATCCGCCCCTGTCGATGACGAAACCGAGCGCCGTCCATGCCCGTTCGTCGCCGGGTACGCCCAGCCACGTGAGAGTCGACATCGGTGCGGCCGGCGAAGCTAAGCCTCGTCCGGTGTTGTCGGAGAGTAATCCCACGACACAGTTCTCACGGGTGTCATGCGGATGTAGGCGGCGCCCGGTCTGGGTTCGGTGGGCCACTCCGACTCTGGCACGCCGCGCGCCCGAGCGCCCTCCCTCGCGAGTTCGACGGTTTCGCTGGGTTCCCGAACAATGCGGGCGTGACCCTGGAACATCACTCCCCGGATATCTGCCATGGTGGAGCCGTCTTCGAGCAAAATGCTCACGCTCGGGTTGGTTTCGACGTTGGCAACCTTGCGCGTCCCGTCGCGTACTCCCATGACGATGTCGCGGCCGAGGCGGAAATATCCCAGGGGTACTGAATGCGGGAACCCGTCCTTCTCGACGGTGCTCAGTATCGCCCAGCCCGGACGGCTGTCCAGATACGACTCAATCTGTTCGTCGCTCAACTTTCGTGGCATCACGCGAGGTTAACAAGAGAAAGAGCGCGCTTCGCATCGTGATCTTCGCCCTTAGCGTTCCGGTTCCACGGGATCGGCGTGTCGGGCTGCTTCCCGGACGACATGGACGCGCGAGGACAGGTTGAGCTTGCTGTAGATATGCGTGAGGTGGGTCTGCGCGGTGCGCGGGGAGATGAACAACCGCGCGGCGATCTCTTTGTTGGACAGGCCCTCGCTGAGCAATCGGATCACGTCCCGCTCGGCTGGGGTCAATGATTCCCACCCGCTGGCCGGCCGTTTGCGTTCTCCCCGTCCGCGGTGGGCGAAAGCGATCGCTTCCGGGGTGCCCAGTTCCTCCCCCTCGGTGCGGTAGCGATCAAATACGTTTTCCCCCAACGTTTCACGCACGCGGCTCAGGGTCTGCTCGTGTTCGGCGTCGAAGACCCGACACCTCACCTCTCGCGTCCGGCGCCGAATTCCCTGCGCGGCTCCCAGGAGGCGCGCGGCGCGCTTCGGATCGTCGTCGGCGAGCGCAGCCAGACATTCCAGTACGTCGGGGACGGAAAGCAACCCACCGGCTTCCGCGGCGGCCGCCAACGCGTCGTGGGCGTCACGATCGGCTTGGGTCGGTTCCCCTTGCGCGATGGCCACCCGGGCGCGAACCGCCAACGCCATCACCCGGATTGCCCCGGCGGTACCGGCAACGGTCTCATCGGCCCACCGACGGGCGGCCGCCAGATCGCCTCGCGCCATCGCCGTCTGCGCCATCGGGATCATGCTGCGCAGCAGGGAGGAGTTTCGAAGTTGGCTCATGGGATGGGCAGCGGCGACTGCTGCGTCGCATTCCCGTTGGGCTTCGGCCTGGTCGCCGCGCCCGAGTGCTGCGTGAGCCAGCACCGCATGGTTGAAGGCCTGATCACCAGCAATGTCGGGACGGATGGTCAAGGCGCCCGTGGCGGCCGCATGCGCGGCATCGGGTTCTCCGGTGAACACCCGCGCGAAACCGATGCAGGTCAGCCCGAATCCCTCCATGGCAAGGTCCCCGACGAGGCGAGCCTCGTCAACCGCGCCCTGGCCGAGGGCGATGGCCTCAGAAAGCCGTCCCAGTTCGGCCAAGGCCACACTCAAGAATCCGCGGATGTAGCGGGAGAAGAACACGTCCTCCAGCCGATCGGTCAGCCGGGATGCCTCCTCGCCCACGACATGCGCCTGCTCGGGCTGGCCGGCGTAGTGCACCAGGTCGTAGGTGATGTAGGCCAGGATCTCCGCAAGCGCCGCGTCATCGCCGCAGGACCGCGCCAAGGCGGCCGCTTCGGTGAAGAACAGCGCCGAATCATCGACCGCGATCGTCCCGCAGGCCGTCAAGGCCCGCAGGGTCAGACGGTCATCGCCGATCTCCCGGGCGACTGCCAGTGCCTCTTCAATGCGAGACCTGTTTGGCGGCGCATCCTGCCACGCCGACAGGATCGCGTCATCGGCTGCCGCGCGAATCCAGATCGCCGGCGCGACGTCGCCTCGGCGGAAGCGTTCGTCGCTGAAAACCGCGTCGAAGGCGGCGAGACCCTCCCGGTAACGCCCCTTGGTCACCCACAGGCGCTGCGCCATCGAGACCATGCTCAGGGCGGAGCCGAAGTCGCCGTTCTCGCAACTCCAGGCAAACGCCGACCTCAGGTTGTCCATCTCGACCAAGGCCCATGGAACCAGCGGGGCGCCGTCGCCGCGCACCTCGGCACTCCATTTCTCCATCGTGCTTGCGTAATACAAGGAGTGACGGGCACGGACAGCGTCGGCCTCACCGGAGGTGGCGAGTTTCTCCGCGCTGTACTGGCGCACGGTCGCCAGCAGTCGATAGCGCATCCCGCCGCTGGACTCCTCGGCGACGACGAGCGACTTGTCCACCAGCAGGCCGAGAACATCGATCAGCTGAGCGCGTTCGGAATCCGTGTCGGCTCCGACGGCAGTCGCGGCGGCGAGGTCGAAGCCCCCGGTGAATGCCGCCAGACGGCGCAACAGGATTCGTTCGGTTTCGGTGAGCAGCGAGTGGGACCAGTCGATGGAAGCCGAGAGCGTCTGCTGGCGGCGCACCGCGGTCCGGGCGCCTCCGGTGAGGAGCCGGAAGCTGCTGCGCAGACTGTCCAGGATCTGCGCGATCGACAAAGTACGGGTTCGTGCCGCGGCCAATTCGATAGCCAGTGGCATCCCGTCGAGGCGTCGGCAAATCTCGGTGATCGTCTTCGTCTGCTCGGGATCGGGCGTGAAGTCGGGTCTGGTCTTGCGAGCCCGGTCGAGGAACAACGCGACGGCGTCGTCGTCGATCGACAAGGGCGGCACCGGCCAGGTGACCTCGCCCGGGATGCCGATCGGCTCACGACTGGTCGCCAACACCGAGACCCCCCTGCCGGCATCGAGGGCATCCGCCAGCAGATCGCAGCACGCATCGATCACGTGCTCGCAGTTGTCCAGCACGATAAGCAGTCTGCGGTCGGTGACGAACCTTCTGATCGTCTCCATCGTCGTGCGGCCCGGCTGGTCGGTCAGCTCCAATGCACGGGCGACGGCGACCGGAACCACAGCTGGGTTGGTGATCGGCGCCAGATCCACGAAGAACACCTCACCGTCGAACCCTGGCTCAGCCTCGGCCGCGACGCGCAGCGCCAGCCGGGTCTTGCCCGCCCCGCCGGCGCCTGTCAACGTGACAACCCTGTTGTCGCCCAGCAGTTCCGTTACTGCGGCGATCTGACCGGTGCCCCCGACGAAGCTGGTCAGCTGTACCGGAAGCCGCGAGCGACGCCCCGGGGCCGAAACCCGCAGCGGCGGGAAGTCCGCGCGCAGGTCGGGGTGGTTGAGTTGTAGGACCCGTTCGGCACGTGGCAGGTCCCGCAACGGGTGAGTCCCCAGATCGGCGAGCCAGGCGCCGGCGGGCAGCTGGTCGAGCACCATCGCCTCGGCCGCCCCCGAGATGACCGTCTGCCCGCCGTGGGCCAGGTCCCGCAAACGGGCCGTGCGGTTGATCGTTGGACCGGCGTAGTTGGAATCGTCGCGCAACTGGATCTCGCCGGTGTGCACGCCGATGCGCATTCTGACCGGGCCGAAGTCCACTCGCTGGAGGGCCAAGGCGCATGCCACGGCGTCGCTGGCCTTGGCGAAAGCGAGCACGAAACTGTCACCCTCGCCTTGCTCGAGGGGCCGCACGCCGCTGTAGCGGGCCACCTCCTCCGACACCACGGCATTGAGACGGGCGATCGCCGCCGCCATCTGCTCAGGCTGGGTTTCCCACAGCCGGGTCGAGCCCTCGACATCGGCCAGCAAGAGCGTCACTGTGCCTGTCGGCAACTCGCTCACGGCCAGATCACTCCAGTTCAGAGGCACAATTTCGGCGTAGGTACTCATGTTAGCCAGCATTCCGGCCGACAGTCGGCACAACATCGGCACAACCGCGTAGGTCGGCGGCACAGGCATACGTATTCCGCGACACCGTGCCTGCTACGTTCCTTCGATGAGGCTCGTTGCGGCAGCGGTCGCGGCCTTGTTGACAGTCGGTTGCACCGCGCCGGCCGAGGCGCCCGCGCCGGTGTCCCCGCCCCCTGAGGCCCAACTCACCGAACCGCTGCGCGCCCGATTGCAAGCGCGCCTGGACGCCCATCGCACCGACCACGACTACCCCGGCGCGATCGCCGGGGTATGGACGCCCGCAGGCGTCTGGGTCGGTGTGACCGGACTCGCCGGCCGCGGCTCGGACCGTCCGCCCGGACGCGCAGATCACACCCGGATCGGGAGCGTGACCAAGACGTTCACCGTCATGGCGCTGCTCCAATTGGTCGATCGGCGGCAGGCCTCCCTGGACGACAGCATCGGCACCTACATTCCCGGGGTGCCCAACGGGGATACCGCGACACTGCGTGACCTGGCAAGGATGACCAGTGGCATCCCCAGCTACACCGACAACGTCGACTTCATTCGAGCGTGGGCGGCCGACCCCGCAACAACGGACTTCACCCCCACACAGTTGGTCGACTTCGCCAAGACCCAGCCCGCACTGTTCCCGGCGGGAAGCAGATACCACTACAGCAACACCAACACGGTGCTGCTCGGGATGGTGATCGAGAAGGTCACCGGCGCTCCGGTC
>SYAB01000449.1 GCA_005787665.1 Actinomycetota bacterium | reverse complement strand
GTGGCGATGATGGCCGCCAGCTGCACCGCGCCGACGCCGATGATGGGCCACAGCATTCCCGCGGCCAGCGCGGTGATGCCGGGGTGGGCAGGGGCCGGCAGGTGCGGCTCACGAACCCATTCGGCGGCCAGGAACGCCGCGACTCCCAACCCGGCCCCCAGAGCCAGGTAGATGCCGAGGAGGTGCATGCGCGCTCCCATGCGATATGCGGCTTTCTGCCACTCCCGACTGTACGTCCGCGGGTGCCTGCTGAACAGTCACGACGCCGTTGCGTCATCGCCCCGTCACTCCCCGCGGCATCTAGGCTGACAAGCCATGACCGAATCCGGCGTCCCAGGCCCAGCGGGCATGGTCGACCGCCTTCGCCCCTTCGCGGTGAACGTCTTCGCCAGGATGTCGGCGCTGGCGTCCTCCCTGGACGCGGTGAACCTGGGCCAGGGGTTCCCCGACGAGGACGGTCCGGCGGCGATGCTCGACGTTGCCCGCCAGGCGATCGCCGACGGAGTCAACCAGTATCCGCCCGGACCGGGTATCCCGCAGCTGAGGCAGGCGATCTCCGCGCAGCGACACCGCCACTACGGCATGGCCTTCGACCCCGAGACCGAGGTGCTGGTCACCGTCGGCGCCAGCGAGGCGATCGCCGCCGCGGTGCTCGGCCTGGTCGAGCCCGGCTCGGAGGTGCTGGTGCTCGAGCCGTTCTTCGACACCTACGCACCGGTCATCGCCATGGCCGGCTCGCACCGGGTCGCGGTGCCGTTGGTGGCCGAGGGCCGCGGCTTCGCCCTCGACCTGGACGCCGTACGTGCCGCGATCACCCCGCGAACCCGGGCGATCATCGTCAACTCCCCGCACAACCCGACCGGCCTGGTGCTCTGCGAGGACGAGCTGCGGGCACTGGCCCAGTTGGCGGTCGAGGCCGACCTACTGGTGATCTCCGACGAGGTCTACGAGCGTCTGACCTTCGACGGGCGCACTCATCTGCCGATCGGCTCCTTCCCCGGGATGGCGGGGCGGACGGTCACGATCTCTAGTGCGGCAAAGATGTTCAACTGCACCGGCTGGAAGATCGGCTGGGCCTGCGGCAGCCCGGACCTCATCGCCGGGGTGCGGGCCGCCAAGCAGTACCTCAGCTATGTCGGCGGAGCGCCGTTCCAGCCGGCGGTCGCCTACGCGCTGAACGCCGAGGACGCCTGGGTCGAGGCGCTTCGGGTTTCACTGGAGGCCAAGCGTGACACGCTGGCCGACGCGTTGGTCGCCATCGGATTCGACGTGCTCGACAGCGCCGGCACCTACTTCCTGTGCGCCGATCCGCGTCCGCTGGGGTTCTCCGACAGCACCGCGTTCTGCGACGACCTGCCGTACCGGGCCGGGGTCGCGGCGATCCCGATGTCGGCGTTCTGCGATCCGGCGTCGCAGCGATGGCGGCATCTGGTGCGCTTCGCGTTCTGCAAGCGCGACGAGACCCTCGACGAGGCGATCAAGCGACTCGGCTCGCTCAGCCCTTCCGGACTTTGAGCACCTGCTTGCGAAGTCCGTCGGTGGCGGTCTCCATCGCACCCTTGAGGGTCCGCTTGAGCAGGAACCCGGGCAGCGGAATCGACGGGTCCACGCTGAGGTCGAAACGGACCTTGGTCTTGTCGCCCTGCGGCGTCAGCGTGTAAACGGCGTCCTGGGCCTTCAGTTGTCCGGAGTTGATCAGCGTCCAGCCGGCAGTGGTGTCCGACCAGCTGTACTCGACCTCCATCTCGTCGGTGAGTCCGGCGGCCTTGACTTTCATCTTGACCCGTCTGGGCCGGCCGTCGTCGTAGGTGTCGAGAATCTCGGCGCTCTGATACTGCGGCGACCAACTCGGGGCCGACTTCACGTCGGCGATCACGGCGAGGATCTCCTCCGCTGTCGCCTCGATGACCACTTCGCGGGAATCGTTGACTGCCATCCCCCGACAGTAGCGAGGCAGCGACCGCCTACGGCGCGGTTTCCCGGTACGCGGCGACGACCGGCACCAGCTCGTCGGGTGTGGCGCCGTGCAGGATGACCGCGTCGGCGCCGTAGTCGAATTCAGCTCGGATCCGCTCCGCGCACTGTCCGGGAGAGCCGGTGGCCGCAGGCTCCAGCCATTCATCGGGAATCAGTGTCGCAATGTGCTCGATCTGGTCGGCGGTGGCCCTGTGATCGATCCCGCCGCCGATGGAACCCACCACCGGATCGGCCCGGAACCGTTGCAGCACCGCGGGATCCCAGCCGTTGGTGCTGACCATGAGATCGCCGTAGCCCTGCAGATACGTGGCCAGTCGGGCGACGGTCTTCTTCAGGCGCAGCGGTTCGGGCAGATGGTCACCGACGGTCGCGAAACAGGACCATACCCGCACCTCGGCCGGGTCACGGCCGGCCTGCTCGGCCGCCTCCTTCACGGTCCGCACACAGCGCGACACCGTCTCGGGGGTGAAGTAGGTGTGCAGGATGACATCATCGAACAGCCGTCCGCCCAACGCCAAGGTGCGGGGCCCGAACGCCACCAGCGCCAGCCGGATGTCCTCGTCGAAGTCGGTGTCCAGGGCCAGGATCGGGTACTTCCCGATGGGTCCGTCGTGGCCGATGATCACCTCTCCGTGCCACAACCGGCGCATCACGGTGGCGAAGTCGGCCATCTGCGCGGTAGTCACCGCCGGGATGCCGAAGGCGCCGTAGATCGCGGCGATACCGCGGCCGATGCCCAGGGTGAAGCGGCCACCGGAGAGCCGGTGCATCGTGGTCGCCCACGACCCGGTGATCAGGGGATGGCGGGTGTTGTGATTGGTGGCGGCGGTGGCGATGCGCATCCGCTCGGTCACCGCGCACGCCGCCCCGGTCAGCGACGCCGCCTCCTTGACGTTCCACCGTTCGGAGATGAACGCGGTGCCGAATCCGAGTTCCTCGCCGCGACGCGCCTCGTTCACCAGGGCTGCCGGCCCCTCTCCCCCGGCGCCGGCCAGCAGGTAGTAGCCGAGTTCGTCGAGAGTGCGCCCGGCGCTCACGTCCGCTCCACCTCGATCGGGACACCGGTCAGCCAGGCCATCCCCGACACTGCCTCGACGTCCCCGGGATCGCTGGAGGTCAATTCGTTGACGTTGGCCCCGCCCACCCGGTTGGCCAGCTGCCATCCGCCGCCGCGGTGACCCCAACCGTGCGGGATCGCGACGGTCCCGGCGACGATGTCCTCGGTGAGTGACACCGGGAGCGCGATCTTGCCGAACGGCGAGCGCACCGCGACCTCGTCGCCGTCGCCGATACCGCGCGCGGCGGCGTCGGCGGCGTTCATCACCGCCCGGGGGCCGCGGTCGCCACGCATCAGCAGTGGCGCGTTGTGCATCCAGGAGTTCTCCGAGCGGGTGTCGCGCATGCCGATCAGCCGCAGCGGGAAGCCGGCCGGATCCTGCCGGCTGGCCAGCCGGTCGATCTCGACACCGATCTCGCTGTGCCGCAGCCTGATCCGGCCGCCCGGATAGGTGACCGCGTTGTTGAGCACATTGGTGCGGATCTGGTCGGCCACTATCGCACCGTGCGGGTTCCCACCGACAAGGGCGGCGAAGGACAGTCCCCCTCGCCGCAGCCCGAACAGATCACCGCCTCGGGAAAGGCGAATGACGGCGTCGGCGAACGGTCTTGGGCTCAGTCGGCGGCCGAGAAGGCGTGCCGGGGCGCGCAGTGCGGCCAGAGCGGCGAACACCGGCGTGCGCCGCGCCATCCGGCTCATCAGGTCGTCGATGATGTCCCACTCGGCGCGGGCCTGACCGCGTGGTGGCACAACCGCCTCGGTGGCCTGCCGGAACGGCGTGACATGAAAGGTCTGGAACGGCAGCGGAAAGTCGTCGCGTTCGTACATCGTGGTCGTCGGCAGCACGTAATCGCAAGCCGAGGAGGTCTCGGTCAGGTAGAGGTCCAATGCGACGGACAACTCGAGACCGCCTATGGCAGTGCGGATCTCGGCGCCGCTGGGCACCGAGAGTACGGGGTTGCCGGCACTGACGATCAGCGCGCGGATCTGCCGTTCCCCCGGGGTCGTCATCTCCGCGGCCATCATGGTCGCCGGCTCGGTGCGGATCATGTTGCCGAACCCGCCGATGCGCGATGTATGGCGCCGGTGGTCGTACCGCAGCACCGCCCCGAGAGCACGCATCACCCAACGCTCCCCCGGGACGCCGAGTTCACCGAACACCGAACCGCCGGGCACGTCGAGATTTCCGGCGCACAGGTTGACCGCGTCGATGAGATAGGAGGTCAGTGTTCCCGACCGTCCCGCGCACGTCCCGATCCGGCCGTAGACCGCGGCTTCCGGGGTACTGGCGAGATCGCGGGCCAGCGTGCGCAGCACGCTCGGGTCGATCCCGGTGGCACTGGCGGTGGACTCCGGCGGAAACGCGGCGCACCGGTCGGCGAGCCACTCGACGCCCCGGGCTTGACCGCTGATGCGGTCGTAGTCGACGAGACCCTCGGCGAACATCACCTGCAGCAGCGACAGCAGCATCAGCGCATCGGTGTCCGGGGTGATCGGGAGCCAGTCGAATTGGGCGGCGGTCTCGGTGCGCCGCGGGTCGATCACCACGACCCGGCCGCCACGGCGCACGATGGCCTGCAACCGCTCCCGGATTCGCGGGGCGGTGAGCACACTGCCGTGCGACACCAGCGGATTGGCCCCCATCACCACCAGCAGGCGATTGCGGTTCAGGTCGGGAATCGGCACGGTGGAGGGGATGCCGTAGAGCAACTGACTCGCCATGAACCGGCTGTGGGTGTCCTGGGAGGACGCCGAATACAGGTGGGTGCCGAATCCGAGCCCGTGGCTGAACAGCATCATGGCCAACGGATGGGCGTAGCTGAAGGCGGCCGGATTGCCGAAATAGCAACCGATGGCTCCCGACCCGTGGCGGCGGTGGATCTCACTGAGCCGAGCGGCGATGTCGGAGAGCGCGTCCTGCCAGGACACCTCGTCGAATCCGCCGTCGGGCCGTCGTCGCAGCGGGGTGGTGACCCGGTCGGGGTCGTTGACGACCTCGGTGAAGGCAATTCCCTTCTGGCAGGCGAAGCCGGTGGAGAGCGGGTGGTCCTTGTCTGGGCGTAGCGACAGCAGCCTGCCGTCCTGCACCTCGGCGACCATGCCGCACAGCGATTCACAGATGCGGCAGTAGGTGATCTTGTGCTCGGTCTTGTGATCGGTCTTGTGATCAGTCATGGTCATATCCGATAGTCGTTGAGCAGCCGCTTGCTGATGATGGTTTTCTGGATTTCGCTGGTGCCCTCACCGATCAGCAGGAACGGGGCGTCGCGCATCAACCGCTCGATCTCGTATTCCTTCGAATAGCCGTAGCCGCCGTGGATGCGAAAGCTGGCCTGGGTGACCTCGGCGCAGAACTCGCTGGCCAAATACTTCGCCATCCCGGCTTCCAGATCGTTGCGCTCCCCGGAGTCCTTGAGCCTGGCGGCGTTGACCATCATCAGATGCGCCGCCTCGACCTTGGTGCCCATCTCGGCGAGCTGGAAGGCGATCGCCTGGTGCTCGGCGATCGGCTTGCCGAAGGTCTGGCGTTGCTGGGCGTAGCGCACCCCGAGTTCGAAGGCGCGGATCGCCACACCGCAGGCGCGGGCTGCCACATTGACCCGGCCGACCTCCACCCCGTCCATCATCTGGGCGAAGCCGCGCCCGGGCACCCCGCCCAGCAGATCGTCGGCGCCCGCGCGATAGCCGTCGAAAATCAGCTCGGTGGTGTCGATGCCCTTGTAGCCCAGTTTGTCCAGCTTGCCGGGAATGCTCAGCCCCGGCGCCACCTCGCCGAAGCCGGCCGGCTTCTCGACCAGGAACGCCGTGAGGTTGCGGTGCGGGGTATCAGCGCCCTCATCGGTGCGCACCAGGACGGCGACCAGCGTCGAAGTGCCCCCATTGGTCAGCCACATCTTCGCTCCGTCGATCGTGTAGCCGCCGTCGTCGTTGCGCACCGCCCTGGTCCGGATGGCGGCGACGTCGGAACCGAGTTCGGGCTCCGACATCGAGAACGCCCCGCGGGTCTCCCCCGTCGCCATCCGAGGCAGGAATCGCTTCTTCTGCTCCTCGGTGCCGTGCTGACGGATCATGTGGGCGACGATGAAATGGGTGTTGATCACCCCGGAGACGCTCATCCAGCCGCGCGCCAGTTCCTCGACGCAGAGCGCATAGGTCAGCAGCGACTCCCCCAGGCCGCCGTACTCGGCGGGGATCATCAGCCCGAACAGGCCCATCTCGCGCATCTGATCGACGATTGCCTGCGGGTAGGTATCGGAGTGCTCGAGGTCCCGGGCGGTCGGGATGACCTCCTTGTCGACGAACCGCCGCACCGTCTCGACGATCTCGGTCTGGAACTCGGTGAGGCCCAGGGTCCGGGCGAGGCGGCGGCGGGCGGGGGTCATACGTGTCGCCCGCCGGTGACCTCGAGGACGGTGCCGGTCATGTACGACGACAGGTCGGAGGCCAGGAACAGCGCCACCGTCGCGACCTCGCAAGGTTCTCCGGCCCGGCCCATCGGCACCTCGGCGAGCTTGGCGTCCCAGATGCGTTGCGGCATGGCCTCGGTCATCGCCGAGCGGATCAGACCGGGCTGGATGGCGTTGACCCGCACCCCGAGGTGGGCGAGCTCCTTGGCGGCCGCCTTGGTCAGCCCGACGATGCCGGCCTTGGCCGCGGAGTAGTTGGTTTGGCCGATCAGGCCGACCTTGCCGGAGATGGACGACATGTTGATGATCGCCCCGCGGCCCTGCTCGCGCATGACCGCCGCGGCCGCACGGGTGCCGTTCCAGGTGCCCTTGAGGTGTACCGCGATCACCTCGTCGAACTGCTGCTCGGTCATCTTGCGCAGGGTCGCGTCGCGGGTGATCCCGGCATTGTTGACCATTACGTCCAGGCCCCCGAAATCAGCCAACGCGGTAGCGATGAGGGCCTCGACGTCCGCTGCTGCCGTCACATCGCAGCGCACCGCGCGCGCTACAGCGGGGCCGCCCAGTGCGTCTGCCGCGGCGCGGGTCCGGTCCAGATCGAGGTCACCGAGCACGACCCGGGCGCCCTCGGCGACGAAGACTTCGGCGATGGCCAGGCCGAGGCCCTGCGCTCCACCGGTGACGACCGCGGTCCGACCTGCCAGCAACGCCATGTCGCCGATCGTATTTGATGACGTCATGACAGCTGAGCCTGCCGTGGACGACGACGACTTCGACGAGATCCTCGCCGCCACCCGGCGGTTCGTGCGCGATGTCGTCGTTCCCCGTGAATCGGAAATCGCCGACGGCGACGCGGTTCCCGCCGACATCCGCGCGCAGGCCATGCAGATGGGCCTGTTCGGCTACGCCATTCCCCAGCGATGGGGCGGACTGGGACTCACCGTCGCCCAGGATGTCGAACTGGCCATGGAATTGGGCTACACCGCACTGGCCGTGCGGTCGATGTTCGGCACCAACAATGGCATCGCCGGTCAGGTCCTGGTCGGCTTCGGCACCGCCGAGCAGCAGTCCCGGTGGCTGGGCCCGATGGCCGCCGGGGAGGTGGTGGCGTCTTTCGCGCTGACCGAGCCGGGCGCGGGCTCCAACCCGTCGGGGCTGCGCACCAGAGCCGTCCGCGACGGCGCGGGTTGGGTGATCTCGGGCCAGAAGCGCTGGATCACCAACGCACCGGTGGCCGATCCACGCACCAGGACGCCGGTGAACAACACCATCATCGTCGCGGTGGTGATCAGCATTCTCGCCGGCTTCGTCCCGTTGAACTATCTGGCCGACATGGTGTCCATCGGAACCCTGGTCGCGTTCATCGTCGTGTCCGTCGCC
>SYAB01000448.1 GCA_005787665.1 Actinomycetota bacterium | reverse complement strand
CCCCGAACCACATATGCGCCATCTCGTGCAGCACCGTCTCGGCCCGGCGTTCGTAGGAGGCGCGGGTCACCTTGCTGCGAAAGACGTAGTCCTCCAGGAAGGTCACCGCGCCGGCGTTCTCCATCGCCCCGGCGTTGAACTCCGGCACGAACAACTGGTCGTACTTGCCGAAGGCATAGGGCACGCCGAAATTGCCGTGGTAGAACTCGAAACCCTGTTTGGTCTCGGTGAACAGCCGCTCGGCGTCCATGTGCGGGGCCAGCGAGGCGCGGCAGAACAACCCCAGCGGGATCTCCCCGTACTCGTCGCCGTACACGTCGTCCCATCGCGCGTAGGGTCCGGCGATCAGGGCCACCAGGTAGGTGCTCATCCGCGGCGTGGTGAGGAAGGTGTGCACCTTGTTCTCGCCGTGCTGTTGCACGGCGATGGTCGCACCGTTGGAGATCACCTCCCAGTGCCCGGGGGCGGTGACGGTGACGTCGAAGGTCGCCTTGAGGTCCGGCTGGTCGAAGCAGGCGAACATCCGCTTGGCGTCGGCGGTCTCGAACTGCGAGTACAGGTAGACGTGACCGTCGACGGGATCGACGAACCGGTGCAACCCCTCGCCGGTGTTGGAGTAGCGGCAGTCGGCCTCGACGACGAGCACGTTGCGCTGCGCGAGTCCGGCCAGGGCGATCCCGCGCGACTCGTCGTAGCCGGACACGTCGATCTCGTGGTCGTTGAGCACCGCCCGGTGTACCCGATCGGCAGCCAGGTCGATGTAGCTGTCGGCGCCGGGGAGCGCCTCGAACTCCACCGTGGTCACCGAACGGAACTCCCGGTCGCCGGTGGTCAGGTCAAGTTCGATCCGGTAGCTGTCGACGGTGATCAGCGCCGCGCGTTCGATGGCCTCATTACGGGTCAGATTAGGAAGCACGGTCACAACCTATCCTGGTGCGATGACGACCTCGCGCGCTGATTTCTGGTTCGACCCGCTGTGCCCGTGGGCCTGGATCACCTCGCGCTGGATCCTCGAGGTGGAGAAGGTCCGGGATATCGAGGTGCGCTTCCATGTGATGAGCCTGGCGGTGCTCAACGAGAGCAACGCCGACCTGCCCGAGCAGTACCGCGAGCTGATGAAGCGGGCATGGGGCCCGGTGCGGGTCGCCATCGCCGCCGAACAGGATCGCGGACCCGGCGTGCTGGGCCCGCTCTACACCGCGATGGGCACCCGGATTCACAACCGGGACAACAAGAACCTGCCGCAGGTGATCGCCGAGTCACTGGCCGAGTCCGGCTTACCCGCCGAATTGGCCGCCGCGGCCGACGACGATTCCCGCGACGCGGCGCTGCGAGCGAGCCATCACGCCGGGATGGACCCGGTCGGTGACCAGGTCGGCACGCCGACCATCCACATCAACGGGGTGGCGTTCTTCGGGCCGGTGCTGTCGGTGATTCCCCGTGGCGAGCAGGCCGGCCGAATCTGGGACGCCGCGGTGGAACTGGCGTCCTATCCCCACTTCTTCGAACTCAAGCGCACCCGCACCGAGCCGCCGCGCTACGACTAGTCTGACCGCCATGCGCGTCTACCTCGGCGGCGATCACGCCGGTTACGAACTCAAGCAGGCGATCATCGAGCACCTGGCCAAGGCCGGCCATGAGCCGATCGACTGCGGTGCGTTTCACTACGACGCCGAGGACGACTACCCGGCGTTCTGCATCGCCGCGGCGGCGAAGACGGTCGCCGATCCGGGCAGTTTGGGAATCGTGCTCGGCGGTTCGGGCAACGGCGAGCAGATCGCGGCCAACAAGGTGCCCGGGGTCCGCTGCGCGCTGGCGTGGAGCACCGAGACCGCGGCACTGGCCCGCCAGCACAACAACGCACAGGTGATGGGGATCGGCGGCCGGATGCACACCCTCGAGGAGGCGTTGGCGATCGTCGATGCGTTCGTCTCCACCCCCTGGTCGGAGGCGCCGCGCCATCAACGCCGTATCGACATCCTCGCCGACTACGAGCGCACCCACGTGCCGCCGCCGGTGCCCGGCGTGCCCGACTGAGTACCACGGGTGCCGGAGGGTCACACCCTGCACCGTCTGGCGCGGCTGCACCAGCGGCGCTTCGCCGGTTCCCCGGTCAGCGTCTGGAGCCCGCAGGGCCGGTTCACCGACGCCGCACTGGTCGACGGACTGGTCTTCGGCCGGGCCAACGCCTGGGGCAAGCATCTGTTCCACGAGTATCGGGACGGCCCGATCGTGCATGTCCATCTCGGCCTGTACGGATCCTTCACCGAGAAGCCGACCCCGATGCCCGAGCCGCGGGGCCAGGTCCGCATGCGCATCATCGGAACTGGCTATGGAACCGATCTGCGCGGCCCGACCGCCTGCGAGGTCATCGACGAGGCCCAGCAGGCGGCCATTCTGAGTCGGCTGGGACCCGATCCGCTGCGCAGCGATGCCGACCCGACCCAGGCCTGGGACCGGATCGCGAAGTCCCGCCGGGCGTTCGGCGCCCTGCTGATGGATCAGTCAGTGCTGGCCGGGGTGGGCAACGTCTATCGCAGCGAGTTGCTCTTTCGGCATGGCATCGACCCCTACCGGCCGGGCCGAGACATCGACCCGACCGAGTTCTCCGCGGCCTGGGCCGACCTGGTCGAACTGATGCGTCTCGGTGTTCGCCGCGGCCGGATCATCGTGGTGGAACCGGAGCACGATCACGGGGCGCCCGGCTACCGGCCGAGGAGCCCGCGAACCTATGTCTATCGGCGGACCGGGCAGCCATGCCGGTTGTGCGGTGCGGCCGTCCGCACCGCTGAGATGGAGGGTCGAAACCTGTTCTGGTGTCCCGACTGTCAGCGCTGAGGGATCAGAAGTCGCCGAAACCGCCGAAGTCGCCCCCGCCGAAGTCGCCGCCACCGAAACCGCCGCCGCCGAAGTCACCCCCGCCGTAGTCACCGCCGCCGTAGTCACCGCCGCCGTAGTCACCGCCGTCGGCCCCGCCCGCGTCCAGACCCTGGTCGTACCCGGCGTCAAAGCCCTGGTCGAAACCCGAGCCGTAGCCGCTCTCGAACCCCGATGCGCCGTAGCCGACTCCGCTCATCCCGGAGAACATCGCATCGAACAGCAGCACCGACCCCAGACCCCAGGCCCCGGCGACCAGTGCCGGCTTCCACCACGGTTCGGAGTACCAGCCCGCCGGCACCGGCCGGCCCGCGACCCGGCCGCCCGGGTAGTAGTTCGGGGTGCGCCGGGACGGCACGGGGGAGGCCTCGATCTCGCGTCCCTCGAACTGGACCCGACGGTCCTCGGTGACCACGCCGGCCGACTTCTGGCCCGCGATGGCCTCCAGTTCCGGTCCCGGGTCCATACCCATCGCGGTGCGGGCCGCCCGCACGTAGTAGAGCCCTTCCAGCGCGCTCTCCTTGGCCAGTGCGGCCTGCTTGACCGTCGTGGCCTGGTCGATCTGCGAGGACGCGGCGGTGAAGCGCTCCGAGGCGTCGGCCAGCGCCTGCTGGGAGGCCGCGTCGGTCCCGGTCAGGTTGAGTACCTGCCCGCCGAGGCGTTCGATCACCCGCCGTGCGTCGGCCTTGGCGTCGGACAGGCTCGCTGCCGCCCGATTGCCGGAGTTGCGCGAGGAGCTCCACATGGCCAGGGCGACCGCGGCCAGCACAGCCAGGATGAGTAACACCAGGACACTGTTCATGGCGTCCACAGTACCGAGGATGACGACGTCGTCAGGCGGATGAGAGCCTCAGCGAACGCCGAGCACCCGGTACACCTCGTCGCTGAGCGCGGTGGTGCGCGGGTCGGCGTTGCACTTGGTGGCGTCGAAGTGGTTCATCACGTAGGCGTAGCCGATCCGGTGCTCGAGGTCGGCGAATCCGTAGGAGCCGCCGGACCCGCCGTGCCCGAAGCTGCGCGGGTTGGGTCCGGCCACGCCGCGCTGGTTGAGCATGTAGCCCAACCCCCACCCGTGGTCGGCGACCCGCGGCCCGAGCACCACATCGGGGTCGAACCCGCCCTGGGACACCCGGACCCGCTCCAGATGCTCGCGGGACAGCAGCTTCTCCTGCGCCAGCCCGTTGTAGAAGGTGGCCATCCCGAGGGCCGAGACGTGGCCGTTGGTGCCGGGGAACTCGGCGGACCGCCAGGCGGTGAGGTCGTGGGAGCCGAGTTCGTCGTCGGGGACGAACCCCATCGCGACCGACAGCCCGGCCATCGGGTGCTCGTCGAGTGAACGCGGGTGGCCGGGCGCCCCTCCGTCGGCGAGTACGTCGCGGATGTGCGGCTTGTTGATCATGTCCGCGCAGCGGGCGTGGTCGGCTCTCGGCAGGCCGATGTGAACGTCGATTCCCATCGGTTCGGCGATCTCGGTGCGCAGGTACTCGCCCAGCGACCGGTCGGTGACCCGTCGGACGACTTCGCCGAGGATGAAGCCGAAGCTCACCATGTGATAGCCCTGCGCAGTGCGCGGCGACCACCACGGCGTCGCGGCGGCGAATCTTTCGCACACCCGGTCCCAGTCGGCGACCTCGCTCCAGTGCATCCGGGTCTGCGGGGCGATCACCCCGGAGCGGTGGCCCAGGACGTCGGCGACGGTGATGTCCTGTTTGCCGGCCTGTCCGAACTCCGGCCAGTAGTGCGCCACGGGTGCGCCGAGGTCGATCTCGCCGCGATCGGCGAGCAGATGCACGCAGGTACTGGTCAATCCTTTGGTGCCGGAGAACACACTGGCCAGGGTGTCGGTCCGCCAGTGCCGCCGCCGGCGGGCGTCGGAGAAGCCGCCCACCAGGTTGACGACCAGATCCCCGTCCACCCAGACCGCGACAGCCGCGCCGACCTCGCCGCGCTCGGCGAAATTGCGTTCGAAGGCCGCCCGGACGGACGCAAAGGCGGGGGCACAATCGCCGCCAATGGGAATCACGCTCAACGGGCCCTCCTGGTCGGCGCATCCCGCCCGGCTGGACGTGGGAACCGACCCCGAACTTACGGCTGCCACCCTACCGAAAGTAGCGGTGAGTTCAATCGCCACTGAACCGCGATCGTGTCGTGACCTGGGCGATTCGGCTCCCCGAGGCTATTCGGCTCCGCGGAAGAGCGCGACGACCGTCAGTGCAAGGATTTTCAGGTCCAGCGACAGCGACCAGTTCTCGATGTAGTAGTTGTCATATTCGGCACGGTCGGCGATGGAGGTCTGGCCGCGCAGTCCATGGACCTGTGCCCAGCCGGTGACATCAGCCTTGACCCGGTGCCGTTCGCCGTAGCGCCGGATCTGTTCGTCGAACAACTCGACGAATTCCGGACGCTCGGGGCGGGGGCCCACCAGGCTCATCTCGCCGCGCAGCACGTTGAGCAGCTGCGGCAACTCATCCATCGACGTGGCCCGCATGATCTTGCCGATCCAGGTGCGGCGGTCGACCCCCTCGACTCCACCCGGCGCCGCCCCGGCCTGCGGGACGAATTCGGCGTCGGATTGGGGGGCCACCCGCATGGTGCGGAACTTCAGGCAGTCGAACACCTTCCCGTCGCGTCCCACCCGGGGCTGTCGGAAAAAGACCGGGCCCGGCGAACTCACCTTCACCAACAGCATCAGGATCACGAACAGCGGGGAGATCAGCGCCAGCCCGAACGCCGAGCAGGCCCGGTCCAGGATGTGCTTGACGGTGAACTCCCAGCCGTGCGGGTTGGCGTGGGCGAGGGACAGGACCGGCAGGCCGCCGATATGGTCCACCCGCATCCGTTCGCCGACGACGTCGAACATCCGCGGGATGACCCACACCCGCAGACCGCGCAGTTGTGCCGTCTTCACCGCCTCGGCCAGCACCTCGTCGGGAAAGATGGAGAACGCCACGACCGCGCATTCGGCACCGGTGCGCGTGATCGCGTCGTCGATGGTGTCGGGCTGGCCGAGATAGGGCACGCCGGGCAGCGGCGGGTCGTCGAAATCGGACAGCAGCGGATCGGCGTCGAGATACCCGATCGGGTCGAGCCCGATCCGGGGTGCTTCCCGAAGCCGCTCGACGACCTGCGCGGCGACATGACCACTGCCGATCACCAGGGTGGGTGCCACAAGAATGTGGTTGCGCCGCAGGGCCCGCTGGATGCCGACCCGGATCAGCCGGCCGGCCGGGATCAGGATCGCCGCGAAGAACCAGACCCGGATCACCGTCTGGTCCGGGTTGCCGGGCCCGCCGGCCATCACCAGGGCGGCCAGCAGAATCATCGACGCCAGCGCCGCCGCGCTCTCCACCGGCCCGATTTCGTTGAGGAACCGGCGGTCGAGTCGGCGCCGGTAGGTGCCCAACGCCGCGAGTAGTGCGATGACCAGCGGAATGTAGGTCAGCGCCATCCAGGGCGAGGCGACGAAGTGGCTGTCGCGCACCGCCAGCCACAACCCGAGCGAACTGGAGATCGACGCCGTCAGGATGTCGATGCCGACCGTGAGTCCGGTACTCCACGGATCTCTGCGAAGCCGGGACGCCCACGACTCGCGGTCCTCGCGCGTCGTGCCCAATCCGGTTGGTGCCAGCGTCAACCTCCACCCCCAACATCAGGTGCAACGCAACCGACTGAACGTCTGTTGCGTTGCATTGAACCGCATGGGAGGCCGGATCGCCAGCCTGCCGGCGATCTCGCGCCGATGCTCAGGGCCGGCGGCCGAAGATCTTGGCCGCCACGACCGCGCTGAAGTCGGTGAGGATCTGGACCTGCCCGGCGCTCCACTGCCGTGCGTGACGATCCCAGGCCGCCATCGCCCCGACGATGCGGTGACGGTGATCGGCCAGCGGAATTCCCGCGTAGGCCAGTACGTCGCCGGAGCGCACCAGCGGGGTGCCGGCCACGAGGGGATCACGGCGGGTGTCGTCGACGATGAACGGCTTGCCGGTGGCCACCGCGAACTTGCACAGCGAGGCCTCCAGGGGCAGCCGGCGGTCGCCGGCCGGGGCGCCGGGGTGTCGACCGGCCATTAGCTGCGAGTCGCGGTCCACCAGGGTGATTGCGGCATAGGGGACACCCAGGGCCGTCGCTGCCAGCCTGGCCACCGCGTCCAGATCCGGGCTGCCCTGGTCGGACAACCCGGTGTCGTGGACCGCCTGCAGCCGGCCGGGGTCGGTGATGACGGCTATCTCGGCGTCACCCAGACCGAAGTGATCGCCCCGACTTTCTGGCGGAGGCATAACCGCTGATCAT
>SYAB01000447.1 GCA_005787665.1 Actinomycetota bacterium | reverse complement strand
GTTACCATCGCCGGCAACCCGGTGCTGTCGGCCCCGGACGGCGAACGCCTGTCACGGGCGATGGAGAGCCTGGCGTTCATGGTCTCGGTCGACCCCTATCTCAACGAGACCACCCGGCACGCCGACGTCATCCTCCCACCGCCGCCGCCGTCCTACGCCCCACATTTCGACGTGGCACTGTCCGGACTGGCGGTGCACAGCACCGCCCGGTACTCACCCCCGGTGTTCGATCTTCCCGAGGGCCGACCCGGCGAGGTGGAGATCGTGTGCCGGCTGGCGCTGCGACTGATGGGCCTCGGCGCCGACGCCGACCCCGCTCTGATCGACGATCAGGTCATCGCGGCCACGCTGGAGCGGGAGGTCGCCGACCCGCACTCACCGGTGGCCGGCCGGGACGTGCAGGACCTGACCGCGATGCTCCCATCGGGTCCGGGGTACGAACGTCGCCTCGACATGATGCTGCGCTTGGGGCCGTTCGGCGACGCGTTCGGCACCGCGCCCGGTGGATTGAACCTGCAGCGACTCAAGGACAACCCGCACGGCCTGGATCTCGGCCCGCTCACGTCGCGCATTCCGGCCGTGCTCAGGACCCCTTCCGGCACCATCGAATTGGCTCCCCAGCCGATCCTCGACGATATCCCCCGGCTGCACGGTTCGCTGGCCGCCGACGACAACGGATTCCTGCTGATCGGTCGGCGGCACCTGCGGTCGAACAACAGCTGGATGCACAACCTGCCGTCGCTGACCGGCGGCAGCAACCGTTGCACGCTGCAGATCCATCCCGCAGATGCCGCCCGGCTCGGGCTCGGCGAGGTCGCGGTGGTCACCGGCCCGGCCGGCAAACTGGATGTGCCGGTGGAGATCACCGACGCGATCCGCCCGGGTGTGGTGTCCCTGCCGCACGGCTGGGGTCACGGCGCGCCGGGAACCCGGATGGCGGTGGCCGCGGCGCATCCCGGGGTCAACGTCAACAGTCTGCTCGACAGTTCACTGCTGGACCCGCTTTCCGGCACGGCGGTGCTCAACGGCGTGCCCGTCCAGGTGGCGCCGGCGGGTTGACGGCTTACCGGATCCGGGCGATGAGGAAGCCGTCCCACCCCTTGGCACCGACGGTCTGAATCGCGGCGGATTCCAGGTCTGCGTCGGCTCCGACGAACTCCAGCATGTCGCGCACTGCGCGGGCCTGATGGTCGTCGGCCGCAGGATTCACGATCCGTCCCGCTCGCACGGCGTTGTCCACCACGATCACCGTTCCCGGGCGCCCGAGTCGGGCGGCGTGGCGGACGTAGGCGGTGTTGTTCTCCTTGTCGGCGTCGATGAACACCAGGTCGAACTCCCCGGCAAGGCCGGGCAGGGTCTCCAGGGCGGGGCCTACCACGATCTCGACGCGATCGGCGACCCCCGCCCGGCGCAGGTTGGCTGCGGCGATGTCGGCATGACGCGGGCTGGCCTCCAGGCTGACCACACTTCCGTCCGGCCCGACCGCACGGGCCAGGCAGATCGTGCTGTAACCACCGAGGGTGCCGATCTCCAGAACGCGGCGCGCGCCGCTGATCTTCGTCAGCAGATACAGCAGCCGGGCGCTCTGGGCCGACACCTCGATCGGGGGAAGCCCGGCGTCCTGCGAATCGGTCAGCGCCTCGTGCAACGCCGGATCCTCGCCAAGCAGCAGTCGGTCCAGGAGTGCGTCGGTGGCCAGCCATTGCTCGGGACCGATCGTTTCGTCCACGCCGGTCACAGTAGCGCCCCTAACGAACACCGTGTTTCGCGTAGACCACACGAAGCACATGTCCGGCCTCGGGCCCCATCACCGCCGACGCCAGTGCGCAGAACGTCGCGACGAAGCCCGGGCCGTGCGCGGGGCCTGCGCCGCACAGGTGGTGGGCCACTTCGTGCAGCACCACCAGTTCGCGCAGCGCCCAGGTGCCATCGCCGCGCTCCGGCACGGCGATCACCCCCACATCACCGCCACCCTCGTAGTGCGCCGCCGTCGCCGAGCGTCGGGACCGCACGATGATCCCGCCGGCCGTGGGCTGGATCCGGGCGACCGCGGGCAGCGCAAGCACGTCCTCGACGTAGCGCTGCGCCGATTCCACCGAGGCGAAACGGGCCTCCGGCGGAAGGGTGATCGACTCGCCGAAGAAGTCGATGCACCGCGAATGATGCTGTGCGGCGCGGTCGAACAGGGTGCGGACAAAGCCCTCGGCCTCGTAGACCCTGGAACGCTGGCTGTCGCGCGCACTCACCTCGACAGCCGGGTCCGTGCTCCCGGTAGCTCCGGACTCGATCCCAGTCGCGCCTGGCGTCCCGCCCGGTCACCGGCCCGCCGGGCCGCCGACGAATAGCCGGCCGAGGCGCTGCTGGCCCGCCAGGTGCCCCGCGCCCGGGAGGCGGCCCGATAGTGATCACGCAGTTCGATCTCTTTGTTGCGCAACGCAAGTGCGGTCCCCGGGGTGGCCACCCGCGCCGTAGTCGCCTCCCTCCGGGCGTCGTCGCGGGCCTCCGCCAGCCGCTGGCCGACCCGGGTTCCGAAAGCCAGCTGGAAGTTCAGCCTGGCGGTGATGGTCGGGGTCGGACGGTGCGCACCGGTGGCCAGGTAGGCATCGCAGGACCGCACCATCTGTACGACCAGGCTGGCGTAGAGCGCGTGGCTCGCGTCGATATCCTCGGCGAATCCGTAGGCATAGACCAGTGTCGAGTTCGACGCCACGTCACAGCGCACGTCGTTGGCCGCGGCGATACCGGCGAACAACTGCACGTAGGTGCGCAGACCCCGGCTGCCGGGCTCACCGATGGTGATGGTCCGCTGGGTCGGTTGCTGAGCGGCGGTGCGAGTGGCCGAGTGGGACCGGGCCACGGCGAGATCGATGGATGTCGCCGTCGCCAACCGCTGGGCCGCGGCCATGAATGCCTCGGCCTCGTGGGCGTTGTCGGTGCCCTCGGCCTGGCGCAGCAACGCCGCGATCCGTGCCAGCATCTTGTCGTCGGTAGTCACATGGCCACGCTAAGCGATGCCGCCGACGGAGTGGGCCACCCCTCTGTCCCGGGAGCCGGTTGTCCCCAACTGCGACGTGGTACACACACCGTCATCGGGATCACCGGGTCGCGAATCGGCTCAACGCCTCGGTCAACTGCGGCGAGAGCGGGGCCGCGTTCGCGTAGTTGGCCACGTTGTCGGTCGGGTCGTCCCGCAGCACGTGATTGACCCCAGTGAGTTCGACCAGATCCAGCGCGGTCTGCCCGAGTGCAGAGACCAGTGGCGCCATCCCGGTACAGGTGGCCTGCCCATCGGAGTCCGAACAGGTCAACAGCACCGGGGTGCCGGCGGGGATGCGGGCGGCCAGGGCCAGCGGGTCGATGGCATCGGCCTCGGCCACCGCGCCGGCGTTACCCGAGTTCAGGATCGCACCGAGCCCATCGGGCAGGCTGGCCGGGGCCGCCCCGGACGCGCGAACCTCGGCGACCGCGGCCTGCCATGCGGCAAGCACCTCATCGGCTTCCTGCCGGGTCTTGGAGCCGGACCGCACCGATGCCGCAAGATCGCTCTGCACGCGCCCGGTGATCAGGTCCAGGTAGCGCGCCGAGAGTGGTTGCAGCAGCCCGAGGGAATGGATCACCGGCGCACCCTCCGCCGGGTCGCCGGCCAGCGCCATCGCGTGCACGGCGCCCTCGCCCACCGCATACACCGAGATCCGGCGCGGGTCCGTCGCGGACTTTCCGGCCAGGAACCGCACGGCCGCGCGGGCGCCGGCGGTGTAGACCGCGCTGCCGACGTCGGCGGGACGGTCGGCGTAGCGACCCAGTCCGGTCACGCCGGTGCCCACCTTGTCGTATCGCAACGTCGCGACGCCCTGTCCGGAGAGGACCTCGGCGAGCTGGCGCATATTGCCGATGGGTCCGGCGACGTTGTTGTCGCCGTTGCGATCGGTGGCCCCGCTCTCCGAGATCAGCAGGGCGGCCGGTCCCCGTCCGCCGCCGGCGAGATGCCGGTAGGTGCCGTGCAGAGTCAGGCCGTCGGCCTCGAAGCTCACCTCGTCCTCGACCCAGGTCGGGTCCGCGCCGCGCTGCGGGCCACACCCGGCCAGCAACAGGGCGGCCAGCGTCAGCGAGAGGGCGGCCACCAGCCCCCGGATCACAACCGGGCCTGGATCCAGCCGACGACGTCGTCGAGCACCCGGTCCCGTTCGGGCTCGTTGAACACCTCGTGATACAGCTGCGGGTAGACCTTGAGTTCGCAATCGCGCGACCCCACACAGTCCACCAGCCGGCGGCTGCCCTCGGCGGAGACCAGCTGATCGTCCTCGCCGTGCACCACCAGCAACGGGGCGACGATACCGGGGGCCTGCCGGGGCATGTTCTGACCGACCAGCAGCAGCGCCTTGCCGATGCCGGCCGGGATCTTGCCCCGGTACACCAACGGGTCGGCCTTGTAGTCGGCGACCACCTTCGGGTCTCGGGACACCAGGGCGGCGTCGATGGCCTCGATCGGCAGATCGGGCAGGATCGAGCCCACCGCCTTGCCGATCACGGCCTTGGTGCGTGACACACCGGTGTGCGCGGCGATCGCCGGCCCGGACAGCACCATCAGGTCGTACTCGTCGGGGTGTTGCACGCCGTAGGCGAACGCGATGCCTCCGCCCATGCTGTGTCCGAGCACGATCCGGGTGGCGCCGGGGTTCTCCTCGGTGGCGATCCGCACCAGGGTGCGGTAGTCGGAGACGAACTCCCGCATGTCCCTCACCCGCACGCGCTTTCCACCGGCCCGACCGTGGCCGCGGTGGTCGAGCGCATAGGTGGCCAGACCGGCCTCCCCGAAACGCTCGGCGACATGGTCATAGCGCCGAGCGTGTTCGCCGTAGCCATGCGCCAGGGCGACGACGCCCCGGATCGCGGTGTCCGGTCTCCACACGTCGTAGACGATCCGAACCCCGCCCACGCCCTCGAACGTCCGCTCCGTGCGCGTTATGCCCATGGCCCGAGGGTAACGACCCGCGATCGGCGGCTCGCGAACCCCGGGGTCAGGCCCCGCGGACGCCGGCGTCGAGGTAGGGGGCGAGGACGGCCGCCGGACAGTAGCGCGCGACCTTCGCGATGCCGAATCTGCCTGTGGCCGTTCGTGATCCCGCCGGAGCCGTACGGTCATCGGGCTGTTATCAATGTTGACAGTGTTTCTGGTGTGGCTATCGTTGATTGACCATCCATCGAATCCGAGAGGGCCCCCGTGCCGACCTCCCCGCTGCTTGGCCGCGTCGGCCGCATCTGTGCGGCGCTGGTCTGCCTGACGCTGGGCATCGGTGTCGCCCCACCGACCGCATCTGCAGCGGCGCGTGAACAGTTGGCCCAAGCGATCGCGGCGACCCGCGGCAGCTATCTCGTCTACAACTTCGGCGGCGGCTTTCCCGCCCCGATGCTCAACGCGGCCGGCAACTGGTACGAGCTGAACAACGGCGGACATCTGATGATCGCCAAGAACGCCTCCCAGCGACTGTCACCGCGACTGCTGGTCGACACCCATCAGGGCTATCAGGCCCGCTGCGAGCACACCCCGGGGGCACGCACCGGCGAGGGGCTGATGCAGGCCTCGGAGACCTACACCCCGCTACAAGCCTGGCAGGTCCTCGGCCAGCCGACCATCGCCGTCAACGCCAACTTCTTCGACGTGCGCGGCCAGAAGGGCGGTTCCTGGAAGTCCACCGGGTGCAGTTCGCCGCTCGGCGCCTACGTCGACAACACCGGCCCGATGGGACGGACCAATACCGCGGTGACCGGCACCATCGCCTACGCGGGAAAGCAGGCACTCTCCGGCGGCGACGAGGTGTGGACGGCACTGAGCACGCTGATCCTGCCGGTCCGCGGGGCTCCGTCCATCATCACCCCGGCGGGTAAGGGCGACTACGACGCCGCTTCCCCGGTGATCGCCCGGTTGATGGAAAGCGGGACGCGGTTCGTCGCGGTGGCCGGCCTGAAGTTACTCGCCCCCGGAGACACCGCGCAGTTGAACGACCCTGGTCCCAGTGCGGCCCGCACCGCAATCGCCTACGCCAGGGACAAAGACGAGATGTATGTGTTCCAGGGCGGCAGTTACACCCCCGACCAGATCCAGGACCTGTTTCGTGGACTGGGCAGCGACACCGCCGTCCTGCTCGACGGCGGCGGCTCGTCGGCCATCGTGCTGCGACGCGAAAGTGGCGGCATGTGGGCCGGGGCCGGCCTGCCGCGCGGGTCCTGCGACACCGCACAGGTCCTCTGCGACGCCCGTGAACGTGCGCTGCCGAGCTGGTTGGCCTTCAACTGACCGCGGTCAGAGTCCGAGCTTTGGCGTCAGGTCCAGTGAGGTGACCGTGGTCATCTTGGTGACCCTCCAGTCCCGGCCCACCCGCGTGAGTTCCAGTCGGTAGGACAGGTACTTCATCGACGGGATGTTGTTGTTTTGCGGGGTCGTCGAGGTGGTGTTGGTGTACACGAGCGCGGTGGCCTCCGTGGGTACCGGTGTTCCGCGCAGCGACTCGACCGCGGCGCCGACCACCTGCGTGCTGCTGGTCACCTTGGCCTGTTTGTTGGTGGCGGCGATAGCGTCGACGAACTTGCGGTACTGCTCCTCGAAGTCGCCGGCCAGGTACTTCGCTGAGCGGTCTGACAGCCGGTCCATATCCTCCGGCGTGTAGCTCCACAATGTGGCGATCGCCTTCGCGGCGGTCGCCGCGATCGTCATCTTGGTGGCGACCGTCGCGCGGTCGGACAGATAGGGCTGCAACATCGCCCCGGCGAACGCACCTGCCGCGACGAACAGT
>SYAB01000446.1 GCA_005787665.1 Actinomycetota bacterium | reverse complement strand
GATCAGATGAGCCTGGTGGACGGCAAGGGCCGCACCATGACGATCCAGCAGTGGGACACGGTGCTTAACGGGGTGTTCCCGCTGGACCGCAACCGGTTGACCCGGGAGTGGTTCCACTCCGGCCGGGTGATGTACAACGTGGCCGGTCCGGGTGCCGAGGAGTTCGCCGGCACCTTGGAATTGGGCTACCAGATCGGCTTTCCGTGGACGCTGGGCGTGGGCTTGAACTTCAGCTACACCACCCCCAATATCTTCCTCGATGACGTCAGCATCTCTCCGCTGAACTTCAACCCGCTGGGATCGGTGATCACCCCGAACCTGTTCCCCGGTGCCTCGATCGGTGCCGATCTGGGTCAGGGTCCCGGCATCCAGGAGGTCGCGACGATGTCGGTGGACGTCGAAGGGCCCGAGGGCACGGTGGCGGTGGCCAATGCTCACGGCACCGTGACCGGCGCCGCCGGCGGGGTGCTACTGCGCCCCTTCGCCCGGCTGGTCTCCCAGTCCGGTGACCAGGTCACCACCTACGGCGAACCCTGGGACATGAACTAACGCCACCTGACCAGCCGACGCAGAAGGCCCCCGCCACCGGCGGGGGCCTTCTCGCGATCGGTGCTTTACTCGGTGATCTTGAAGTCCTTCGCCCGGGGTCCTCCACCGAGGGAATCCTTGCCGCCGAGGGCATCCCGGATCTCGGTGAGGAGTCGGGCTTGCTTGTCGGCCGGGGCTTCAGCAGCGTCCTTGGACCGCAGCTTGTTGTACGGCAGCACCACCAGGAAGTAGACCACCGCCGCCACCAGCACGAAGTTGATGAATGCCGTGAGCAAGATGTTGAGGTCGATGGTCTGGCCGCCGCCGATGCTGATCTGAAGGATGCCGTACGAGGCTTCTTTGCCAGCTCCGATCCTGTTGATCAGGGGCTGGATGATGCTGTCGGTGAACTTGGTGACCAAAGCGGTAAACGCGGTGCCGATGACCACCGCGACCGCCAGGTCGACGATGTTGCCTCGGGCGAGGAACTCCTTGAATCCCTTTAACACGGTGAGCCTCTCTTTGCTGAAATTGCCTTTTAGCGTGGCAAGCGTAGCGCACGAGGGCGACTCTCAGTGGATGGTGAGGGTGACTGTCTGCACGAGAGTGGCGGCTGCCAGTGCCTGCGCGGCGGGGCCTGGCAGAGCCACCATCACGACCCGCTCGTTGCCGGCTCCGATCGATTCCGACTTAGCCGACACCATGACCACGACGGCATTCGCTGCCACCACCCGAGCGCGGGCATTATCGTCGGCCCCTGCCGCACCCACGACGTCGACGACGTCGCCGGTGCGGATCAGGTCGAGGACCGCCGCGTCGGCGAGGTGCAACGGCACCATCCGTGCGCCCGGACCGGCGTTGAGTCCGGCCAGTCGTGGTCCGAGCACCCGGGCGTCGGTCAATACCTCGCCGCGTCGGACCGGGCCGGCCAGGCTCGCGCCGACGATCGATAGATCCGTGGAAGCGCCGTCAGGAAGTGTTGCCGCAGAACGCGTTTCCAGACGAACGTCGTCGGCGGTCAGCGCCAGCCCAGGGCTGAGATCCCTAACCGCTACCGCCACATCTCGCTTCGTGTCGCCCGGATCGGGACGCAATACAGCAATCCCCGCCAGCACCACCAGGAATCCTGCCGCGATGCGGCGCGCCAGTACCGTGCGCGCGAAGTCTGGCCGAAGTCCGCGCGAAACCTTTTCCAGCAGAGTCGGATTCAGTTCCGTCACGCCGCAACGGTAGAGCGCAACCCTCTCACCGGGTCGCCGGATTCAGAGGGTCCTGTGGATAGCTCAGCCCGACGGTGATCGGCCAGATAGTTCAGCCCGACGGTGGTCGGCCGGATGCTTCAGTCCGAGGATGCGGCCGGAGTGGAGGTGCTCGGTGCTGGCGACGTCGATCCCGACGCCGCCGGGGTCGATCCGGGTTTCGCGGAATCGGACTTCCCTGAGCCCGTTTTGTCGCCACCGGAGGCCGCCGCGGTCGATCCCGAGTCACTCGCAGGCGAACTCTTGGCGGCCTCGCGGCTGTCATTGCGGTAGAAGCCGCTGCCCTTGAACACCACGCCGACAGAGTTGAAGAGCTTGCGTAGTCGGCCAGAGCATTGCGGACAGGTGGTCAGCGCATCCTCGCTGAAGGCCTGGACCGCGTCGAAGGTATGGCCGCACTCGGTGCATGCATAGCTATAGGTCGGCACGTGTTCCTCCGGGTGAGACTGAATTATTGGCACTCTAGCGCGTCAAGTGCCAGATCGCGTCAAGTGCCAGATCGCTCTGGCAGTGCGATCATCCCGCGTGTGGGCGTCAGGGCGTGCGTCATCGGCACATCGTGTGATTCCGCCGGCAGCGAGTCGAGCACCTCGCCGTCGCGCACCACGGCGACCAACGGCGTTCCGGGAGCGCACAGCGCCAGGGCTCGGTCGTAGAACCCCCCTCCGCGCCCCAACCGAACGCCGGTACGGTCGACGGCGAGCGCTGGTACCAGCACGATGTCAGCGCGGGCCAGCGTGGTCGGATCCAGCAACCCCCGGGCCGGTTCGCGCAGACCGAGGGCGGCCGCCACCAGTTCCCCGGGTACGTATTCGGCCCACCACAACACCGGGTGCTCACCGTCGGCATCGGTGCGTGCTACCGGCAGCAACACCGCGTCGCACAATTCACGCAGCCGGTCCAGCATCTCCACCGACCAGGGTTCGGTGCCCACCGGCGCGTAGGCACAAACCGTTCGCGCGTCGCCCACGACATCGCCGAGATGGCCGCACAGCAGGGCGGCTTCGGCCCTGCGCACCTCCTGGGGCACTGCCCGGCGGGCAGCCAAAAGTTCGGCGCGGCACCGGGCTTTGGTCATCGCACTCATCGCTTCACCTTGTCACCCGCCCGGCCCGGCAGGCCATAGCTGGGTGCGCCGCGTGGGGGTTAGGGTGTCACCGTGTCCGATGAGCAGCAGGTCCCCTTCCCCCGCACGGCAATTGTGCCGGCGGCCGGTCTGGGCACCCGTTTTCTCCCGGCGACCAAGACCATCCCCAAGGAGTTGCTGCCGGTGGTCGATACCCCGGGCATCGAGCTGGTGGCCGAGGAGGCTGCGGAAGCCGGGGCCGAACGGCTGGTGATCGTCACCTCCGAAGGCAAGGACGGGGTGGTCGCGCATTTCGTCGAGGATCTTGTCCTGGAGGGCACCCTGGAGGCCCGCGGTAAGAAGGCCATGCTTGCCAAGGTCCGGCGGGCACCGGATCTGATCAAGGTGGAGTCG
>SYAB01000445.1 GCA_005787665.1 Actinomycetota bacterium | reverse complement strand
GGTGCAGGTCTTCCATGTCCGGGGTGGCCGGGTGCGTGGTCAGCGCGGCTGGATCGTCGAAAAGCCCGGCGATCCCGGCGAATCCGCGCAGACCGCACTCGTCGAGCAGTTCCTGACCCAGTTCTACGGGGCGGAGGCCGAATTGGGCGGTCCCGCCGGGAACGAATTGCACGGGGCTGCAGACGAAGCCGTCAACCCGGTGCCGAGGGAGGTGCTGTTGCCCTGCCTGCCGGGCAACTCGGAGGAACTGGCTGCGTGGCTCTCCGGGCTTCGGGGCTCCCGGGTGGTGCTGCGCGTCCCCCAGCGGGGCGACAAGCGTGCCTTAGCAGAGACCGTGGCGCGGAACGCTCAGGAGGCGCTCCAGCAGCACAAGCTCAAACGAGCCGGCGATTTCACCGCGAGATCGGCTGCGCTACAGAACATCCAGTCCGCTCTGGGACTCTCGGATGCGCCGCTGCGGATCGAATGCGTCGATATCAGCCACGTTCAGGGCACCGATGTCGTGGGGTCGCTGGTGGTGTTCGAGGACGGACTGCCCCGCAAGTCGGACTACCGGCACTTCGCCATCCGGGAAGCCGCCGGGGAGGGACGTTCCAACGACGTCGCCTCCATCGCCGAGGTGACCAGGCGCCGGTTCCTGCGGCATGGCAGCGATACCGAGGCGCCGGTCAGCGGGGATCCCGGTCCGGTACCGCGCCGCTTCGCGTACCCGCCGAACCTCTACATCGTGGACGGTGGTGCGCCACAGGTGAACGCGGCCAAGGCGGTGCTCGACGAACTCGGCGTCGACGACGTCGCGGTGATCGGGCTGGCCAAGAGGCTGGAGGAGGTCTGGGTGCCCGGCGATCCCGATCCGGTGATCCTGCCGCGCAACAGCGAGGGGCTCTATCTGCTGCAGCGGGTCCGGGACGAGGCGCACCGGTTCGCGATCGCCTATCACCGCAGCAAACGCTCCAAGCGGATGACCGCGTCGGCGCTCGACACCGTACGGGGACTGGGCGAGGCGCGACGGAAGGCCCTGGTCAGCCATTTCGGCTCGTTGGCGCGGCTTCGGGCGGCCAGTATCGAGGAGAACACCGCGGTGCCCGGTATCGGTGCCGCCACCGCGGCTGCGGTTCTCGAAGCGCTCGGCGGCACGGATCGGGCCGGTTCGGGTGCGTCGACGGTTCCGGTCGGTCATGATGCAGAGCAGATCCCATGACAGATTCGCTATGACAGAACACCACGCAGCCGCCGACCAGCCGGGCGGACCCCTACCCACCGCCGTCCCCGATATCGACGTGGTCCTGGTGACCGGCCTCTCCGGTGCGGGCCGCGGCACCGCCGCGAAAGTTCTCGAGGACCTCGGCTGGTATGTCGCGGACAACATCCCGCCGGAGCTCATCGCCCGGATGGTCGACCTCGGGCTCGCGGCGGGGTCGCGCATCACCCAGCTCGCCGTCGTCATGGACGTGCGGTCCCGCGGGTTCACCGGCGATCTGGACGCGGTCCGCACCGACCTGGCGAGCCGTCACATCAACCCCCGGGTGCTGTTCATGGAGGCCTCCGACGAGACGCTGGTGCGCCGCTACGAGAACAACCGCCGCAGTCATCCGTTGCAGGGCAACCAGACTCTGGGCGAGGGTATCGCGGCCGAACGCACCCTGCTTGCGCCGGTCCGCGCGTCCGCCGACCTGATCATCGACACCTCGACGCTGCCGGTCCCCGCGCTGCGCACCGTCATCGAAAACGCTTTCGGCGGCGCGACGGTCGCCCAGATCAGCGTCACCGTGGAGTCCTTCGGCTTCAAATACGGACTACCCATGGACGCCGACATGGTCATGGACGTGCGATTCCTGCCCAACCCGCACTGGGTGGACGAGCTGCGTCCGCAGACCGGACAGTCGCCGGCGGTGCGCGATTACGTGCTGGCCCAACCCGGCGCGGACGAGTTCCTCGCGACCTACCATCGGCTGTTGAATCTCGTGGCCGAGGGGTACATCCGGGAAGGTAAGCGGTACATGACGGTGGCGATCGGATGCACCGGCGGCAAGCATCGCAGCGTCGCTATCGCCGAGGCGCTGGCCGCGCTGCTCGGCGGGGACCGGGAACTCTCGGTCCGGGTGCTGCATCGTGATCTGGGGCGGGAGTGAGTCCGCGCATCGTCGCCCTCGGGGGAGGGCACGGTCTGTATGCCACGCTCTCGGCGGCACGCCGGCTGACGCCCCACGTGACGGCGGTGGTGACGGTCGCCGACGACGGCGGATCCTCTGGACGGTTGCGCTCCGAACTCGACGTCGTGCCGCCGGGCGATCTGCGAATGGCGTTGGCCGCCTTGGCATCCGACAGCCCGCACGGGCGGCTGTGGGCGACGATCATCCAGCACCGCTTCGGCGGCAGCGGCGCGCTGGCCGGCCATCCCATCGGCAACCTGCTGTTGGCCGGCCTGCAGGAGGTGCTGGCCGACCCGGTCGCCGCGCTCGACGAACTCGGCCGGATCCTCGGGGTCAAGGGACGGGTGCTGCCGATGTGCCCGGTCGCGTTGCAGATCGAGGCCGACGTGTCGGGCCTGGAGTCGGATCCGCGGATGAGCCGGGCGATCCGCGGTCAGGTCGCGGTGGCCACCACGCCGGGAAAGGTACGGCGGGTGCGGCTGCTGCCCGCAGACCCGCCCGCCACCCGGCAGGCCGTGGATGCGGTGCGCAACGCCGACCTGGTGGTGCTCGGCCCGGGTTCCTGGTTCACCAGCGTCATCCCGCACGTTCTGGTCCCCGGCCTTGCCGCCGCGCTGCGATCGACACCGGCCCGCCGCGTCGTAGTGCTGAACCTGGCCGCCGAACCCGGCGAGACGGCGGGCTTCTCGGCCGAGCGGCATCTGCACGTCCTGGCCCAGCACGCGCCCGGCTTCACTGTCCATGACATCATCGTCGACGCGGCGCGTGTGCCGTCACAGCGCGAGCGTGACCAACTGCGCCGCACGGCGAGGATGCTGGAGGCTTCAGTGACGTTTGCTGACACGTCTCGGCCCGGCACGGCTTTGCACGACCCGGCAAAGTTGGCTGCGGCGTTGGAGGCGGTGTGCCCGGCGGGGGTGGAGCCCTCGACGGCCACCCTGCCCACGGTCACGCCGGGCGTGACCCTGCCCACGGTCACTCCAGGAGTGACCCTGCCGACGGTCACTCCAGGAGTGACCCTGCCGACGGTCACGCCGCGAGTGAGTGAAAGGTGACGCCCCGTGGCGATGACTGCTGAGGTCAAGGACGAACTCAGCCGCCTCACGGTGACGTCGGTGACGGCGCGCCGAGCCGAGGTGGCAGCCCTGCTGCGGTTCGCCGGCGGCTTGCACATCGTCTCGGGCCGGGTGGTCGTCGAGGCCGAAGTGGATCTGGGCAGTATCGCGCGGCGCCTGCGCAAGGACATCTTCGACCTCTACGGCTACAACGCCGTGGTCCATGTGCTGTCGGCCAGTGGAATCCGCAAGAGCACCCGCTATGTGGTCCGGGTCGCCAAGGACGGCGAGGCGCTGGCCCGCCAGACCGGTCTGCTGGACCTGCGCGGACGACCGGTGCGTGGACTTCCGGCTCAGGTCGTCGGCGGTAGCGTCGGCGATGCCGAGGCGGCGTGGCGTGGGGCTTTCCTGGCGCATGGGTCGCTCACCGAGCCGGGCCGGTCCTCGGCCCTGGAGATCAGTTGTCCGGGACCGGAGGCCGCGCTGGCCCTGGTCGGTGCGGCCCGCCGGTTGGGGGTCAGTGCGAAGGCGCGCGAGGTGCGCGGCTCCGACCGGGTGGTGGTGCGCGACGGTGAGGCCATCGGGATGCTGCTGACCCGGATGGGGGCCCAGGACACCCGGCTGATCTGGGAGGAGCGCCGGATGCGCCGCGAGGTCCGGGCCACCGCCAACCGGCTGGCCAACTTCGACGATGCCAATCTGCGCCGGTCCGCGCGGGCGGCGGTGGCCGCCGCGGCCCGGGTGGAACGGGCGCTGGAGATTCTGGGTGACACGGTGCCGGACCATCTCTCCGCGGCGGGCCAGCTGCGGGTCGAACACCGCCAGGCCTCGCTGGAGGAACTCGGCCGGCTGGCCGATCCGCCGATGACCAAGGATGCGGTCGCCGGGCGGATCCGGCGCCTGCTGTCCATGGCCGACCGGAAGGCCAAGCAGGACGGCATTCCCGACACCGAGTCGGCGGTCACGCCCGACCTGCTCGAGGACGCCTGAACCGGCCGAACTCAGCGGGCGGCAGCCAGATCCCGCTCGAGGGCGGACTGGTTGGCGGTCAGCGCCCAGCGGATGCCGCCGACCAGGACCCGGCCCGAGAGCCGGATCGCGGTGGCCTCGACCGGCGGCAGATACGGCAGCCGGAGCGGCAGTCGTGCCCAGGCCGGCAACATCGACACCGCGGTGGCCGCCAGCACGCCGTAGGGGGCGCGTGCCAGTAACGGCAGCGGGGGAGTGACCAGCAGGAACCGGGCCGCTTCCCGCGCCGCCGCGGTGCTACAGAGTTCCGGTCGGTAGGCGGCGAGCCGGTCGCGCAACTCTGCCTGGGTCCGCGGCGGAGCGGCCACCCCGAGAGCCTCCGCGACCCTGGCGGTGTCGGCCACGTACGCGTCCCGACCGGCCTGGTCGAGGGGTTCTGCCCCGTAGAGCTGGTGGGCCAGCAGGAAGCTGTCCACCTCGGCGATGTGCACCCACTCCAGCAGGTGCGGGTCGTCGGCTCGGTAGGGCCGCCCATCCGGCGCCACACCGCGCACCCGGCGGTGGATGCCGCGCACCCGGTCGACCGCGCGCTGGGCGTCCTGTGCGGTGCCGAACGTGGTGACCGCCAGGAAGGTGCTGGTGCGCTGCAGTCGTCCCCAGGGGTCACCCCGGTAGTCGGAGTGCTCGGCGACCCCCGCCATCGCGAGCGGGTGCAGCGACTGCAGCAGCAGCGCGCGCAAACCGCCGACGAACATCGAAGCGTCGGCGTGCACCCGCCGGATCGGGCTGTCCTCGGCGAACCAGCGCGGCCCCGGCGCGCCGTGGATGCGGGCCCTGTTCGTCGGCCCCTCCGGACCTGCCACCATTGCGAACAGCCGCTGGCCGAGCAGTTCGCGCACCCTGCCCAGGTCGAGGTCGACGGGTAGCGGCAGCGCTCTCGGCCGGGTCATAAGGCGACGGTACGCGGTTCGCCAGGGTTCCGGCACGCGGCACTCACCCGGCCACTAGGCTGGCGCGTGGCATTGGAAGCTACGCGAGGAGACAGACGTGACGATCCGGGTTGGCGTTAACGGTTTCGGCCGAATCGGGCGCAACTTCTACCGGGCGCTGGCCACCCAGCAGGCCGAGGGCAAGGCCACTGACATCGAGATCGTGGCGGTCAACGACCTCACCGACATCGCCACCCTGGCCCATCTGTTGAAGTTCGACTCCATCCTGGGCCGGTTGCCCGAGGAGGTCGGTGTCGACGGTGACCACATCGTGGTGGGCGGCGCCAAGGTGAAGGCGTTCGCCGTCAAGGACGGCCCCGCCGCGCTGCCGTGGGGCGAGGCCGGCGTCGATGTCGTCATCGAGTCCACCGGGCACTTCAACGACGCCAAGGCGCATGGACACCTCGAGTCGGGGGTCAAGAAGGTGATCATCTCGGCTCCCTCCAAGGACGAGGACATCACCATCGTGATGGGCGTCAACGACGACAAGTACGACGGCAGCCAGAAGGTGATCTCCAACGCCTCGTGCACCACGAACTGCCTTGGGCCGCTAGCGAAAGTGGTCAACGACGAGTTCGGCATCGTTCGGGGTCTGATGACCACCATCCATGCCTATACCCAGGACCAGAACCTCCAGGACGCGCCGCACAAGGACCTGCGCCGGGCCCGGGCCGCCTGCAACAGCGCCAACGGCGCCTACCAGACCGTCTTCGCGACGCTCAACAGCCAGAGCGTGACGACCTTCGTCGCCACTGGCAACGACGCCTCGACCACCTCCGTGGGTGCTCCCGCGTGCGTGGACGGCGCCGTCGGCGTCGGCTCGACGGGGGACGCGACCTTCACCG
>SYAB01000444.1 GCA_005787665.1 Actinomycetota bacterium | reverse complement strand
GATGGTGTTCTCCCCCAGCGCCGCCAGGTCGATGCAGGCCCGCAACGACCGGCCGACCAGCCGGCTGATCTCCTGCGTGCGTCCGCCGACGCGGCCTTTGACCGACTCGCGGTCCGAGCGGGTGTGCGTGGCGGCGGGCAGCATGGCGTACTCGGCGGTCAGCCAGCCCTGGCCCGAACCCTTGCGCCAGCGCGGCACGCCCTCGTTGACGCTGGCGGTGCACATCACCCGCGTTTCCCCGAAGGAGATCAGCACCGATCCGGCCGGGTGCGAGGTGAAGCCGCGGGTGATGACGACGGGCCGAAGCTCGTGGTCTTCCCTGCCGTCCTGTCGTGATGTCACCCGCAAACCCTAACGCGCGGCCGGTGCCGGCGATTCAGACCCGGACGACGGCCACTCCCGCGGCACCCTCGAGAGCCGCGAAGTCGTCGTCCTGGGTGACGATCGGCAGTCCGCGCGAGACGGCAATCGCCGCGATCCACAGATCGTTGATACCCATCCGGCGTCCGGCCTCGGCGAGATGAACCCGCAACCGGGCCCACTCCCGTGCGGCGTCCTCGTCGACGGGCAGCGCCGCCACGTCCGCAACGGCGTCCAGGGTCGCCAGCCGCCGGGCACGGATATCGGCGGAACCGGCGGCGAGCACCCCGGCATTCAGTTCGGCCAACGTGATGACGGTCGTCGCGACCCTCTCGGGCAGGGCCGACTCGTCGAGCGGACGGCCCGACTCGTTCGCGATGAATACCGACGTGTCCAGCACTCCGGCGTCCATCATTGAATCGGTCCAAGGTCATCGGTGGTATCGCCGAGCAGCGCGGCCAGATCCTGCCGCAGTCCGGGATCGGCCTGCGCTCTCTTCAGACGCCGGCCCAGTTCGACCCCGGACAGCCAGCGGCGGCGGCCGGGCTCGGCCGCGGTGAGCTGAGCCACCGGTTTGCCGTTCACCGTGATCGTGACGGCCTCCCCGGCCAGCACCCGGCGCAGCACCCCGGCGGTGTCATTACGCAGCTCGCGGGAGGCGATCTCAGACATGCGACAAGTGTAGCCGTTGCGTAGCAACTGGGCCCGCGTCACGGTCGTCGCGCTCAGCCTCGCTGGACCTCGATGCACTCCCCGGCCACCACCGCGTGCACCGGGCCGTCGAACTCGGCCTTCGCTTCGGCGATGACGTCCTCCCGGGACGTCCACGGCGGGATGTGAGTGATCAGCAGTTGGCGTACCCCGGCGCGCTGGGCGGCCCGGCCCGCCTCGGTGCCCGACAGGTGCAGGTGCCTGGGCCGATCCGGGGAGTCGGTCCAGGACGCCTCGCACAGGAAGATGTCGGCGTCGCGGGCGAGGTCCACCAGCGACTCGCACATCCCGGTGTCGCCGCTGTAGACCAGCGTGGCGCCGGAGGGGTCGGTAATCCGCAGCGCATAGGACTCGGTGGGGTGCATCACCAACCGGGGCAGCACCGTCACGGCGCCGAGGCGCACCGGTTCGCCGTCCACCCATTGGCGGACGTCGAAGATATCGGCGAAATCGTCGAGGTCCCCGCCCAGCGGCGAGGACGCCGCGGCCAGCCGGGTCCAGGTGTCACTGGGCCCGTACATGATCCCTCGCTCAGTGGCCGGCGTGGGGTGGTAGCGCCGCCACACGAACAGACCCGGCAGATCCAGGCAGTGATCGGCGTGCAGGTGCGACAGCAGGACGTAGACCTCGTTGGGATCGGCGTAGCGCTGCAGCGCCCCCAGGACTCCGCCGCCGAAGTCGATCACCAGCGGGGCGGTGTCCGCAGCGGTCAGCAGGTAGCCCGACGCGGGCGAATCGGGCCCGACGACGCTGCCCGAACAGCCCAGGACCGTCAATCGCACCCTGCAAGCTTGCCACGTTACGAATGGGAAAACTGGTGCTTTTGGCACGTCATGATGAGCGCGGTCCACGCACACCGGTGAGCACCGGCCCCAGGAAGCGCGCCGCGAGCGCGGTGAACGCCTCCGGATCACCGGTGGCCTCGAACACCCGCGTCGCGGGTTCGCCGTCCGCCGGACGCAGCAGGTCCTCTTCGGTGAGTACCCGAACCAGATCCTTGGCGGTCTCCTCGGCGCTGGAGACCAGCGTCACCGAGTCCCCCATCACCAACTGAATGACCCCCGACAGCAGCGGGTAATGGGTACAGCCCAGGACCAGGGTGTCGACCTCGGCGCGCTGCAACGGCTCCAGATAGCCCTCCGCCAGACCCAGCACCTGGCGTCCGCTGGTCACGCCGCGCTCGACGAAGTCGACGAACCGTGGACAGGCCACCGCGGTCACCGTGACGTCGGCGGCGAACGCGTCCTGATAGGCCCGCGACGAGATGGTCGCGCTGGTCCCGATGACTCCGATGCGGCCGCTGCGCGTGGTGGCGACGGCACGCCGCACGGCCGGCAGGATGACCTCGACGACTGGCACGTCGTAGCGCTCCCGGGCATCTCGCAGGCAGGCTGCCGACGCGGTGTTGCAGGCGATCACCAGCGCCTTGACGCCCCGGCCCACCAGGTCGTCACCGATGGCCAGGGCGTGCGCCCGCACCTCGGGGATGCTCAGCGGGCCGTACGGGCCGTGCGCGGTATCCCCGACGTAGATGACGTCCTCACCGGGAAGCTGGTCGATGATCGATCGGGCCACCGTCAGCCCGCCCACCCCGGAGTCGAAGATCCCGATCGGGGCGTGCGGATCGCTCACGGGGTCGGACCCGGCGACTTTCCGGCCTTCTTCGCCGCCCGGGCGCCACGTTCGGGGCCGGACAGCCACCAGGCGGCCAGCACCCCGGCGATCGCCCCGCACAGATGCCCCTGCCAGGACACCCCGCCGCAGCGGTCCAGTACCGGCATGGCACCCCACAGGATGCCGCCATAGACGAAGCCGACCACCAGGCTGGTGATGATCCACCAGACGTGCCGGGTCAGCCAGCCGAACACCAGCAGGAACGCCAGCCATCCGAAGATCAGCCCGGACGCGCCGATGTGATTGGTCTCCGCCCGGCAGCCGCCGAGATCCCCGATCAGCCAGGTACCCAGTCCGCCGAGGATCCAGATGATCGCGGTCGCCCAGACGAACCGGGACATCCCGGCCAGTGTCACCAGGAATCCCAGCACCAGGGCGGGCACGGTGTTGGCCAGCAGATGGGCCCAGTCGGCATGCAGCAGCGGGGCGAACAGGATGCCCTTGAGGCCGTCGGCCTCCAGCGGCCGGATACCGTTGCGATCCAGGCGGTGGCCGGCCAACTGGTCGACGATCTCGATCAGGTAGAGCAGCGCGACGAACGTCAGGATGGTCGCGCCGCCGACCTTCCACGCCGGCCACTTCGCGGGCGGCGTCTCGGTCATCCCCATGCCGGTCAGGTTACCCGCCGGGAGCCTCACCCGGCCGGGGCGAGAGGGCGCCCGCCAGCAGGCTTCGATAGCTCGGAATACCGGCGATCGGCCGCGCGGCCAACACCCCGGCAAGGACGGCACGCGCCAGGCAGTCCGCGGCCGCCGCACCGACCGCGGTGACCAATGCCGTCTCCGGGGACATCGCCGCCGGGGTGTCCGGATCCGGCGGAACCGTGACCGCGCCGGTGGCCAGCGCGAACACGGTGTCGCCGTCGACCGGGGTGTGGGCCGGCCGGATGGCGCGGGCCAGTCCGTCCTGGGCGGCGACCGCCACCCGGTGGCAGGCCGGCTTGCTCAACGCGGCGTCGGTGGCCACCACTGCGATGGTGGTGTTCAGCGGGCTGGAGTCCCGGTGACGGGCCGCGTAGGCGGCCAGTTGGTCGGCCGGGGGCGCAACCAGTCCGGCCTCCTCGCCGGCCCCGGCCATCCAGGGCAGCCCGGTCGCCGGATCGAACACCTCACCGGCGGCGTTGACCACCACGATCGCGCCGACCGTCACCCCGGAGTCCAGCACCGTCGAGGCGGTGCCCACCCCTCCCTTGAGCACTCCGGCGCGCGCACCCACGCCGGCACCGATACAGCCGGCGCCCGCGTCGGGACCGGCCGCCTCCGCCGCGGCGTAACCGAACTCCGCCGTCGGCCGGTTGGCCCAGGCGCCGACGGGCAGGTCGAAGATCACCGCGGCCGGCACGATCGGCACCGTCCCGCCGGTCATCGCCACGCCACGGCCGTGCTCCTCAAGCCATGTCATCACCCCGTCCGCGGCCGCCAGTCCGAAGGCGCTGCCCCCGGTCAGCACGACGGCGTCGACGTGGCGCACCGAGTTGGACGGGTCGAGCAACTCGGTCTCCCGGCTTCCCGGCGCGCCGCCCCGGACGTCCACCGCTCCCACCGTTCCCGGCGGGGCGAGGACGACCGTCGTCCCGACGGCCCACCCGGTTCCCGGCTGCTCCTCGGTGCCGACGGTCGCGTCGGCGTCACAGCGCTGATGGTGCCCGACCAGAATCCCGGCGACGTCGGTGATGCTGCCGGTCATCGGATGGGCTTGCCCATCAACCCGAGAACCAGAAACTCCTGAAGCACCGTGAGCCACTGATAGACCTC
>SYAB01000443.1 GCA_005787665.1 Actinomycetota bacterium | reverse complement strand
GATCGTCGCTCTGTCCGGGCTGTCGCGCCGGATCGACGAGAAGAACCGCGTGATCGTCGATCTGATGACGGCCGCCGCACCGGCCACCGACGTCCTGGCCCAGCAGACCAACCGCATCGCCGACCTCACCGTGCAGGCCGGCGCCACCACTGATCTGCTGAACAAGTTCCCCTCGATCGCCGGAACCGATACCAGCGGCCGCAGCGTCATCGCCGATATGAACACCCTTGCCGGTGCGTTCAACGACGTCGCGACCGATCCGAACGTCAGCCTGGCCGAATTGAACCGGCTCCTGCCGCCGGTCATCAAAGCGACGGCCGGCCACTCGATTTCGTTGCGCGGGAGTATCGACCGGCTGATCCTCGGGCACATCCCCGACATCGGTTTCGCCGGAGACTCGGGCTATCACGGGCCGAAGTGGTCGACGTACAACCAACTCATCGGTTCGTTCCAATACACCCTGTACCGGTTGCAGGAACGCGTCGTCGGCCGCGGACCGAATGTGCCGCAGGTTCCGGTGGTACCGGACCCGACCCACGCGGGCCAATGGCAGGTCGCCGGGCAGCCGCCGGGCCCCACGGCTCCGGGTGAATTCGTCCAGCCCGCCGGCCCGCCGCCCGGGCCGACGCCCGCCGGGGCGGCGTCGACAGGTCCGACCCCGTGATCGGGCCGATCGCCGACGGGATCGTCGGCACCGTCAAGGCGTTACACCGCAGGAAGGCCTGGCTGTCCGGGATCGCGCTGGCCATGACGCTCGTGATCGGTGTGGCCTACCTATTGCTCGGTGCGCTGCGGTGGAATCCGCTGCGCTCCACCTACAACGCCACCGTGGAACTCCCGGCGTCGGGCGGTCTGCTGGTCAACCAGGACGTGACGTTGCGCGGCGTGCCGATCGGCAAGGTCACGAAGTTGTCGCTCGTTCCCGACGGCGTCAACGCCGAGGTGCGGCTCAATTCGGCCACGCAGCTGTCGCGGACGACCAAGGGCAGGGTGGCCGGACTCTCGGCGGCCGGCGAGCAGTACATCGACTTCGACGGCGGCAACGGCGAAGCGCCTTTCCTGGCCGATGGTGCCGTCTTGAAGCGCGGTAGCACCGATGTGCCGGTCACCCTCGGTGAACTCCTGGGCCATTCCGACGGGATGCTGAAGCAGATCGACACCGAGAAGATGGAGATCATCAAGGCCGAACTCGGCATGACCACCGAGGGTCCGCAGAAGATCCGCGACATCGTCGACGGCGGCACCTTTCTGATCTCCACCCTGGACGGTGTCATCCCGCAGACCACCCGACTCCTCAACACGAGCCGGATCACGTTGCAGCTCGTCGCCGACAAACAGGAGGGCATGGGGGTCGCGACGGCGAACTTCAACGAGACCTTCTCCGGGGTGAACCGGATGGTCGGCGGCTTCCGGGAGCTGATGCGGGTCGCTCCCAAGACCTTCGATGCCACCAACAACCTCTTCGGTGACAACTCCGATGCGATGGGTCAGCTGCTCGGTGATCTGGTGACCACCACCGAACTGCTCTACCTGAGGGTGCCGGCGCTCAACGCGCTGTTCCCGACCTACCGGGGATCGCTGCTCGACGCGTTGGGCACGATCATCCACGACGGCGGGTTCTGGATGAACTTGGATATCTATCCGCGGTATACCTGTGACTACGGAACGCCTCGCCAACCCCCGGCTGCGGCGGACTACCCGGAGCCGTTCAAGTACACCTACTGTCCGCACGACGATCCCGCTGTCCTGATCCGAGGCGCGAAGAACGCGCCGCGCCCGGCCGGTGACGACACCTACGGACCGCCGGCGGGGGCGGATCTGGGCGAACGGACCGCGCCATCGCCGGAGGGACGGTTCTCCATCCCCACCCCGTACGGCGGCCCGACCCTGCCGATCGAACCGCCCCGCTGATGCCGCACAGGAGACGTAGACCAAGATGCCACTCATGACCGATGAAGGGGACAAGACCGTCCAGACCGACGCCGATGACGTCGTGGTGTCCGTTGAGGAGACCGAGCTCGTGGAGGTCGCCGAGTCCGGGAATCCTGTCATCGACGAGGTTTCGTCCGGTGACGAGCTCGTGGTCGCGCCCCCGAGATCCCGCCGGCTGAACCCGCGGATCGCCGCCGTCGTGGCCGGATTCGCCGTTCTGCTCGGCGGCACCGGGTTCCTCGGCTGGCAGGTTTGGCAAGACCGTCAACTCAAGGCGGCCGCCGAGGAGGCCCAGCGCGCGGCGGTCAGCTACGCCCAGGTGCTCACCAGCATCGACTCGGACAAGGTGGACGAGAACTTCAAGGAGGTCCTGGACGGGGCGACCGGCGAGTTCAAGGACATGTACACCCAGTCCAGCGTGGAACTGCGCCAGTTGCTGATCGAGAACAAGGCCACCGCGCGTGGCGTCGTCATCGAGTCCGCGGTCCAGTCGGCGTCCAAGGACAAGGCCGTGGTGCTGCTGTTCGTCGACCAGTCGGTCTCCAACGCGAAGCTTCCCGACCCGCGGATCGACCGCAGCCGGATGAAGATGACTCTGGAGAAGGTCGACGGGCGTTGGCGGGCAAGCAAAGTCGAACTCCCCTAAGTTAGGCGGACAAACCCATGCGGATGGCCGGACTCGTCAGTGTCGTGATCGGCGGCGCGGCTATGGCCGTTCCCACGCCCGTCGCGTCGGCCTCGGTGGTGTCGTTCTGCGAACAGATCGGCGGGCAGTGGAACGGCCAGTATTGCCATGCCTCGGTGATGTCCGAACGCAAGGCGGTCCGAGAGATCGACATCGCCATCCCGGCTGAGGTGGACGGTCCGATCGGCGGCGCGATCGGCGCTTACCTGAGCACGTTGATGAACAACTGGCAGACCGCCGCCGTGCACATGAACCAGAACAGCAGGGGCCGAGCGGATTTCGAGATCTTCCAGCACGGCGGCATCCGCAGTGTCGTGTTCCACGAGACCTACGACTCCGAGAGCACGGGCCGACTCGAGGGGCCGGCCATACAGAGCGCCTATCGGACGTTCGTCTTCGACCAGGGCAGCGGACGGCAACTGCAATTGTCCGACGTTGTCGATCCCGGTGCCGTCCCGACCCTGGGCGCGCCCTTCATCCAGGCCGCTCTCGACGCTGCACCGCCGCCGCACCAGCCCAACACCTACCCATTCATTCCCGAGCGATGGACGCCGGACAAGGTGTTCTCCGGCGGTTACAAGGCCTGGGCGCTGACACCCGGAGAGCTTCTTTTGTACATGCCGGACTACCCGGTCGCCCGGGACACCCCGATCGACTTCACGACGGGCGCCTGGATCTGGTCGATGACCGGGGGAGTCGTTCAGCCGCGTATTCCGCTGAGCGCCTTGGCCCCCGCGCTTCGGCCGGGCATCTAGTTCTCACCGGGTCAACCAGATCCCGTCGACGTCCGCCACCCCCGCGGGCACGCTGCGCAAGACGACGTCAAATGCCTCCGAACGGATTCGGGCGTCAACGTAGAGCAGGGCGACGACTCCCGCGGTGAAGGGGGTGGTGATGATCTGGCCGATCGCCTGGCCGATCGTCACGACGGCCCATTGCATCGGAGTGGGCGTGTGGGGGCCTCCACCGCCGAAGGAAACCACCTGACCGACGATCTCGAAGGGGATCGAGATCACGCCCGCGACGACGACGGCGACGATCGCGGCCAGCACCCGGATGCCCAGGATGCGCCAGAACTGCCGTCGAGCCAGCCCCACCGAGCGGGCGATTCCATCGGCAACGGACTTGCGTTCCAGGACAATCGCCACCGGTGCCAGCGAGAGCACGGTGAACAGCACCGCCAGGGCGGCCATCAGCAATAGCACCAGGGGGATGCCGACGAGCGCGGCGAGGGCGCCGTCTGCGGCCCTGGCGACTCCGGCGATCGCCAGGATGACGGCGCCGATCATCATCAGCGCCGCCACGATCTCCAGCAGGCTGAGGGCGACCAGTGCGGGCATCCGGCCGCGGACCTGCCGCCATGCTTCGGCGACGGTGATCGACCGCCCGAGGATCGCCCGCGCGACCACGACGGTGAGCATCCCGGAGAGAAGGATGGTGGCCAGCAACGTCACCGTCGTGCTGGTCAACAACCCCGCGACCGTCGCGGCATCACCTGGTCCGGTTCGCGAAACCAGACCGATGACCACACCCATCGCCGAGGTGATCAGCACGACGACCGTGGTCATGCCCAGTGTTGCGGTCGGATTGGCGCGGATGTAGCCGACCGCACCGTTGAAAATGTCGCTCAGCGACAACCGGTGCAACGGGATGATGCCCGGCTGGTAGGGAGTGAAACCGGGGTAGCCGCGATAACCCGGCGGCGGATAGCCCGGCGGGGGATACCCGTATCCCGGGGGCTGGTAGGGGGGTTGACCAGGCCATCCGGGGGGCGGCCCATAGGGGCCCGGCGGCGGTGCGGTCACCGGCCGCCGCCTCCGACGTCGATGTTCATTGGGACCATCCTGTCGACCGGGGTGCCATTTCTCAAACCCGTCGCCTGCCGTTTCGCGCCGCGCGTAGCGTAGGACGGCATGGCGGAACTCAAAGAACGGCTGCGGACCGATCTCACCGAGGCGATGAAAAGCCAGGACAAGCTGCGGACGGCGACCTTGCGCATGATGCTGGCGGCCATTCAGACCGAGGAGGTCTCCGGCAAGCAGGCGCGTGAACTCTCCGACGAGGAAGTCCTCAAGGTGCTGGCTCGCGAGTCGCGCAAACGCGGCGAGGCCGCCGAGATCTACACCCAGAACGGCCGCGGTGAACTTGCCGCCGAGGAGCACGCCGAAGGCCGGATCATCGACGAGTACCTGCCGACGCCGCTGACGGACGCCGAGGTGGCCGATGTGGCGGACACCGCGATCGCCGAGGTCGCCGAGCAGATCGGCGAGCGGCCATCGGTCAAGCAGATGGGTCTGGTGATGAAGGTGGCGACGGCGATCGCGGCCGGGAAGGCCGATGGGACCCGACTGTCGGCGGCGGTCAAGGAACGTCTCTAAGCAGCCTGCGCCGCCGGCCCGGTAGCGTGACGGCGGTACTCGAGGTGAGGGGTATGAGATGGATGTGGACGCCATCGTCGTGGGCGCCGGAGTCGCCGGACTCGTCGCGGCCCACGAACTGACCAGCCGCGGAAAGAAAGTCGCTCTGGTCGATCAGGAGAATGCGGCCAACATCGGCGGCCAGGCGTTCTGGTCCTTCGGTGGACTCTTCCTGGTGGACAGCCCCGAGCAGCGGCGGATGGGGGTCAAGGACTCCTTCGACTTGGCCTGGAGCGACTGGCGGGGCAGTGCGGCGTTCGACCGCCTCGATGACGAGGACGCGCTGGCGGTCCAGTGGGCGCGCGCCTATGTCGAGTTCGCGGCCGGCGAGAAGAGGTCCTGGTTGCACGGCCACGGCATCACGCTGTTGCCGACGGTCGGCTGGGCCGAGCGTGGCGACCTTCGCGCCGACGGGCATGGCAACTCGGTGCCCCGCTTCCACGTCGCCTGGGGAACCGGAACCGGTGTCGTCGAACCGTTCGTGAACTCCGCGCTCGAGGCGGCCGCCCGTGGCCGTGTCGTGCTGCATCACCGCCACCGCGTCGACGAACTCGTCATGACCGGCGGTGTGGTGACCGGAGTGCGCGGTGCGGTGCTGGCCCCCGATGACGCCCCGCGGGGCGCGCCGAGCAACCGCGATGTGGTGGCCGATTTCGAGTTGCAGGCGCCGTGCGTCATCCTCACCACCGGCGGTATCGGCGGCAATCACGACATCGTGCGCCGCTACTGGCCGGAACGGATGGGGACGCCGCCGCGGTCGATGATCACCGGCGTCCCGGCCTACGTGGACGGCCGGATGCTCGACATCGCCGCCGGCAGTGGCGTTCGGCTGGTTAACCGGGACCGGATGTGGCACTACACCGAGGGTGTGCAGAACTGGGACCCGATCTGGCCGCACCATGCGAT
>SYAB01000005.1 GCA_005787665.1 Actinomycetota bacterium | reverse complement strand
GACATCGAGCACGGTGTCCAGATCAGGCAGTGCGCCCGCGTCGTTGGCGACATCGGCGATCTGCCCGACCGCCAATTCGATCCGCATCGCGTCGTAGTGCGGCCAGGCCCGGGCCAGCACCTCGGTCTCCAGGCCGCTCTCGCGCATCATCTGCTCGGCCCACACCAGGCACAGGTCCGAAAGCAGGGTCGCCAGCGATGCGCCGAAGCGATCCTCGGAACCGGACAGGCCGCGTTCGCGATGCCACTCGCCGAAGCGCACGTGGGCGGCCGCGCGGCCGCGGCGCAATGGCGAGTCGTCCATTACATCGTCCTGAAGTAGCGCGAACGCCTGCAGCAACTCCAAGCCCGCGCTTGCACGCAGGGCGGCGCTGTCGGGCCCGGCACCGCACAGCCAGCCCAGGTACATGAACGTCGACCGCAGGCATTTGCCGCCGTCGACGAACTGGACCAGCACGTCGGCCGCGATGTCGATTCCGGTTCGGTCCAACTGCGGCACGCACCGGGTGGCGACGAAGTCGGAGACATGTGACAACGCAGTCTGTCGCACCCCGTTGCGCCAGATCTCGAACTCGGCGCCCGGTGCTACGACCGCCGCACCCGGGAACGGGGGTGCAACGGCGACCCTCGGCGACGAGGTGTCGGTCGCTCGCAAATCCCCCACCTTCCCGTCGGTCCTCAGCCGCCCCAGCCGGGCGCACACCTCGAAATCCACGACAAACCTAAAACCATTCAAGACGAACCCGGGCAACAGCGCCCGTCGCGGCCCACATGGTCATCCTCGCGTAAGGATTGGGCCACCCTGTGCCGCTCCCGCCATTATGCCCTCTCAACAGGGCGGATGCATTCCCCCGCGAAAGCCGCCCCGCCAAAGCCGCCCCATCGGGGACACCAGCCTGCTGGGATGGTCAGATGGGTAGGAAGGACTCCGCCGCGGTCGCCGGATCAATCGCCACCGCAGGCAGCGCCGCAATCGCCGGATCAATCGCCACCGCAGGCAGCGCCGCGGTCGCCGGATCAATCGCCACCGCCGGCAGCGCCGCAATCGCCGGATCAATCGCCACCGCCGGCAGCGCTGCGGTCGCGGGCAGTGCGCTGACGCTGTTCTCGGTTCTCATCAGTGAGTGTTTCGGCTGTATCGGCTGTGCCGCATGCCGTCGCTGCTCGTGGTGCGCGGCCTGCGCGCGGTGCCGTGACTGCTCCGGTTGCTTCGGGTGCTACAACTGCTCCGGACTGCGAAACGCCCGCGGACTGCGCAACGTGCACGTTTAACCGGCGGTGGGAAGGATGTCAGACCATGGCTCAGTTAAGCGGAAAGGTCGCCCTGGTGACCGGGGCATCGTCCGGCCTGGGGGCGTCGGTGGCGCAACTGTTCGCCGAGCGTGGCGCGACGGTGTTCGGAATCGCCCGCGACACCGCCCGGATGGCGGCGGTCTTCGAGACCGTGCCGGGTGGGGCCTACGCGGCTGTCGACATCACCGACCCGCAGGCCTGCCGGGCGGCGGTCGAGCAGTGTGTGCGGCAATTCGGCAAGCTCGATGTGCTGGTCAATGCGGCCGGCTTCCATCAGATGCGGCATACCGCTGACGTGACCGACGGAGACTGGGCATATGACCTGGCGGCCAACCTCAACGGCCCGTTCTATCTCTGCCGGGCCGCGTTGCCGCACCTGCTGGGCGTCGGCGGCAACATCGTCAACGTGGCATCGGTGGCGGGGGTCGAGGGCGAGGTCTACTCGGCCGGGTACTGCGCCGCCAAGCACGGCCTGGTGGGCCTGACCCGGGCGTTGGCGGTGGAGTTCTCCAAGGAGCGCCTTCGGGTCAACGTGGTGTGCCCCGGCGGAATGCTGACGCCGCAGGTCACAGACTTCACCGCCCCGGACAACGCCGACTTCAAGCTGATCATGCGGATCGCCGCGCCGCGCGGATTGATGGCACCCCTGGATGTAGCTGCGGTCATCGCTTTTCTGGCCAGCGACGACGCGGCCGCGGTGCACGGGGCGGTGTATCCGATCGACAACGGCAAACTCGCCGGTTGATCCTGCTCGTTCTAGCGGGCAGCGGCCTGGAGTACGCCGACCTGGTCGGGGCAGTAGGTTCCGATGGCCGCGCCGACGAACTGTATGGCCTGCGCCTGGGAGCTGTCCCGGGCCAGATTGAGCAAGACGAACTCAGCGGCCGCATACAGGTCGCCGTCCACCCCTTTGAGCAGCCGTTTGCAGCTGATCTTGCCCAGCCAGGCGTTGTAATCGCGCTGGCCGTAGATGCCGAACGTGTGCAGCTGCTCGGCGAAATCGGTGTCGGGATCGGCCTGTGCCGGCGCGGCCAGCACAACCGCAATCGCCGCCGCCGCGGCGGCCGCCATGGCGATGCTGCGCTGAGCCATATTGGCGAGTGTAGGCCCATCGGTGAGGTGGGCTAATCTTTGGGCGGCACCTGAACCACGATCGCGGGGAGTTATGCACCGAAACGGACCATTGCGATGGGCCGGCGCAGCAGCGGTCATCGCCGCGCTCAGCGGTTTCGTCATCGCCTCGCCGGCGACCGCATCCGCCGATGCCACCGATGACTACCCCATCCCGAACCGGATCCTCAAGACCGGCTGTACCGCCGAGCAGATCATGGCCGCCGCCCGCGACGTTGAGCCGGTCTACTTCGAGCGCTACATGATCGACTACAACAACAAGTCACCCGACATCCAGCAGGCGGCTCAGGATTACATCCACCGATTTTTTGCACTGCCGCCGGAGGGCCGCCGAGCGTGGTCGGAGGAGATGGCCACGAACGCCTTCTCGGATCCGCTGGCGTTCCAGTGGCCCAACCACGCCAAGCTGTTCTTCAACAACAAGGGCGTGGCAGCGAATACGACCGACATCTGCATGCAATACCCGCCCGATGACATGTCGCTGTGGAACTGGTGAGACTGGTGAGACTGTGACCACGGCTGTGATCGATCGGTGGCTCGACGTCATCGAGAACGGCCAGACCGCCGATCTCGACGACATGCTCGCCGAGGATGCGGTGTTCTACTCCCCCGCCGTCTTCACCCCGCAGCGCGGACGGGCCACCGCGGCGGCGTATCTGCACGCCGCGGAACACATGTTCGCCGGTACCGGCTTTCACTACGTCAACAAGTGGATCGACACCAACTCCGCGGTGCTCGAGTTCGCCGCCGAGGTGGACGGGATCGCCGTCGAGGGTGTGGACATCCTGCACTGGAACGACGCGGGCCAGCTGACGACGGTGAAGGTCATGATCCGACCGTTCAAGGCGATCCAGACCGTGGTCGCGAAGATGGCGGAACTGCTCGCGGCTCAGTGACCAGCGAATCACCCGCACCCCGGGGAAGCGGTACGGCTGGGATTCCTGATTCTGTGATCGTTGCCAAGATGAGATCATTCGCCCTCTCCGGTTTTGCTGAATTCACCGGGTCCGGGGGGCTCCACAGCACAGCGCTACCGGGGCCGTACTCCCAGCTGTAGCCGCCAGCACCGTTCGTTGGGCGAGGCTCTGGAAAGATTGGGGCTGGTGTGAGTACAGTTGACAGCATCGCTCAGCGGATGACCGGGGCCAGGAGTTTGCCAGCCACGGTATCAACAGTTAGCCACAGTCAGGAGAAAGTTCGATGAGTGGCCGGAACAGTGCCGCCGCCCCGATCGGCCGGATCGGGGCACTCGCGATCGCCCTCGGCGTCGGCGCAGCGGTTGCGACCGGGTCCGGTGTCGCACGGGCCGACGCACCGGATTCCGGACCATCAGACTCTGGTGCCCAGACCTCTGCCGCCCCGACCGAACAGGGTCCGGTGTCGCAACAGGCGACCTCCGTCGATGACACCCCCGCCCCGACTCGACGTGCTGCGCGAGCAACGACCGGCCGCAAGGACGCCGGGCCGACAGCGCCGGTAAGAACTGATCGCCGGGACGCGCCGGCGCCGGGTGCAACCGGCGCGTCACCCAACGACCGACTGCCCTTGAGTTTCCGCGTCGGTGAATCCGCGTCACCGACCGTCGCGGCCGCGGATACGAGTTCCGCAGCGCCACAACGGCTTCCGGCTTCTACGACGCGGCCTTCAGCTGCACTACCCGCGACAGTTGCGGTAACCGTGCCCGCCCCGCGACCGGCCCCGGAAGCGGCCAGCGCCCCGGCACTGCCCCCCGTGATCGCCGCCGTCACCAGTGTCGCCGAAGCGCCACAGGCGTTCGCCGCACCGCAGAACCTGAGCGCGCCGGTCGGCGGACTGGCCGCTCGCCTGCTGGCCGCCGTCGGCCTGACCTCCACCGTGCCCGGAGCGCCACTGGACTCCCCGGCGTTGTGGGCACTGATGGCATGGACCCGGCGGGATCTCGGCGGCGCAAGTGCGCGCTCGGTAGCGGCGCGGGCGATGGCCGCTTCGTCGACCGCCAACGCCAGTATCGCCACCGCCGCGGTGGTCGCCACCCCGCCCACCAGCCTGGGATCG
>SYAB01000442.1 GCA_005787665.1 Actinomycetota bacterium | reverse complement strand
GGGGTTGATGGCGGCGTCGGTCTGGATGGCATCCAGCACGGTGTTCTGGTTCCTGGCATCACCGCCGGCGGCCACCGGCCGGTTCAGGGCGCTGATGATCCCGGTGGTGACGGTCCCCTCCAACCCCAGCGGGGAGCCCACCGCCACCACATCCTGTCCGACCCGCAGATCGGCCGAGGAGCCCAGGCTGATCGGGGTCAGGCCGGTCACCCCCTCGGCCCGGACCACGGCGATATCGGTGGAGGGATCGGCGCCGACGACCGTGAACGGTGCGGTGCGACCGTCGGCGAAGGTCACGATCGACGTCGGCGCGCCGCCCGGGGCTCCGCCACGGCCACCCTGTCCGCCTTGTCCGCCCTCTCCGGGCGCGCCGGGCAGACCGGGGAGCCCCGGGGCGCCGGGCGCACCGGGAAGGCCAGGGGCACCGGGCGCGCCGGCGCGGGCGCCCATCACCACATGGCTGTTGGTCAGGATCAAACCGTCCTCGGACAGCACGATGCCCGAGCCCTCCTCGGATGCCCGACCCATCTTGGTCTCCAGCTTGACCACACTGGGCACCACCTTCGCCGCGACCTGCTCGACCGAGCCCACCGGCGCACTGACCGCCGGCACACTGCGCCCGTTCGGGGCCACGGTGGTGATGGTCGTCATCGGCCGGTTCTCCGGTTGAGCCGCCACCGCGACCATTCCGCCGACCCCGGCCGACACAGCCGCGATCGCCAACGCGCCGGCCGTCAAAGCCCAAGGGCGCGAGCGCTTCCGAGACGGCTCGCCGGGCACCGGAGGCAGGATGGCGGTGGTACCGGATCGCGCAGCCCGGTACGGGTCGTACGGCTGCTGCGGGTTGCCGTAGCGCCAGTCATACGGTTGCTGGTAGCCGGTCTGGGGATAGCCCGGTGCCGCTTGCCGATTCGGCGCCTGGTGGCCGGTCTGATGCGACGGCGCGAACCGCGGGTCGTCTGTCATGGTCGCTGTTGTGCCCTTTTCCTGTCATCGACGCTTGCACGCGTCGTTTGCTATCGCCAGCTTGCCGGGTGCTACTGAGAATCCACTGAGACAACACTCGATGGGGCTGGTGCGTTCCCTCCAACAGGGTCGACATGGCCGTTTATCGAGGCGATTTCGCTATGGGCTGACGGTAGATGGTAAGCGGACCCGGTGGGTCTCCCCGGCAGCAGAACGTAAAAAGTCGTGCCCGGCGGCTCACCGCCCGGCACCGTCTCCCCGATGCGAATCACGCCGCCGTGTTTGACGACAACCTGTTTCACGATCGCCAGGCCCAGCCCCGAGCCCGGCATCGCCCGCGCCGATGTCGAACGGTAGAAGCGCTCGAACACCAGACCCCTTTCCTCGGGGGAAATCCCGGGGCCCTGATCGGAGACGGCCAGTTCGGCATGGGCCGAGTCGACCCGGTGCAGCCGCAGCGACACCACGCCGCCGGGCGGGCTCCATTTGGCCGCGTTGTCGAGCAGGTTCAGCACCGCCCGGGACAAACCGGCGGGGTCGCCGTGGACCTGCCAGCCGATGGCATCCACATCGAACTCGATATCGTTGCGCCGCCGCCGGACCCGCTCGAGGCTGCGGTCGATGATCTCGGTCATCTCGACATCCTCGAGAACCGTCCCGTGCGCATTGTCCTCGCGGGTGAGATCCACCAGATCACCGACCAGAGTGGACAGTTCCTCGATCTGTCCGATGACGTCGGACCGCAGCTCGGCAAGTTCGCTCTCCGGGATGGGCGGTGCCCCGGGCGCACTGGAGACCATCAACAGCTCGACGTTGGTGCGCAATGAGGTCAGCGGTGTCTTCAACTCGTGACCGGCGTCGGCCACCAGTCGAGCCTGCCGGTCCCGCGATTCCGCCAGCGCCCGCAGCATGGCGTTGAACGCCTCGGTGAGGCGGGCCAACTCATCACTGCCGAGCACCGGAATGGGGCGGAGATCATCGGTGCGGGCCACCCGTTCGGCGGCCTCGGTCAACTGGCCGACCGGTCGCAGTCCGGTCCTGGCCACCATGCCGCCGGCGACCGCGGCGATCACCACGCCGATACCGCCCACCGCCAGCAGCACCCACTTCAGTTTCGTCATCACCGCATTGGTGGGCTGCAGGCTCTTGGAGATCAACAGCGAACTGCCGTTGGGCAGATGGATGGCCAGCACCCTCTGGTCCCCGACGGTGCGACGCGACATGAACAACTCGCCCCTGATGACCGCCTTCTCGGGCTGGCCGACCGGCAGCGTCTGACCCTGCTGGTTGGCGGTATAGATCGACCGGCCGGGGTTGACCAGCATGGCGTTGACGTCGGAATAGGCCGTGCCCTCGATCGCCTTGGCCGGGTCCGCCGCCAGCGAGCCGCTGGCGATCAGCAGCTGCGCCCGACTCTGCAACTGATTGTCGATGTCGGTGTAGAGGGCCGCGGAGACCACGGCGTACACCGCCACGGCCATGAGCACCACGACCATCGCCACCATCGACATGGCCAGCAGCATCACCCGCCACCGCAGCGACAACGACGTCGTGGCCTTCTCGGGCACCCGGATGCCTCCGGCGCGCCGCTTGAGTCCAAACATCAGGGTCCAAACATCTACGGTGGGGTCTCACGCAGCACGTATCCCACCCCGCGAACGGTGTGGATCAGCCGCGGCTCTCCTTCTGCTTCGGTCTTACGGCGCAGGTAGCCGACGTACACCTCCAGCGCGTTGCCCGAGGTCGGGAAGTCGAAACCCCACACCTCCTCGAGGATACGACTGCGGGTGAGCACCCGGCGCGGGTTGGCGATGAGCATTTCCAGCAGCGCGAACTCGGTGCGGGTCAGGCTGATCGGACGCTTACCCCGGTGCACCTCGCGGGTCCCCGGATCGAGCGTGAGATCCCCGAAGGTCATGATCGCGGTCTCGCTGGGCTCGTCGGGGCCGGTGCGGCGCAGCAGCGCCCGCAGTCTGGCCAGCAGTTCCTCCAGCGCGAACGGCTTGGGCAGGTAGTCGTCTGCGCCGGCGTCGAGCCCGGCCACCCGCTCGGAGACCGAGTCGCGGGCGGTGAGCACCAGGATCGGCAGGTCGTCGCCGGTGCTGCGCAGTTGCCGGCAGACCTCCAGCCCGTCCAGGCGGGGCATCATGACATCGAGCACCACCGCGTCGGGCCGCTCGTTGGTGATCGCTTCGAGCGCTTCCACCCCGTCCTCGGCGAGGTCAACGGTGTAGCCGTTGAAGGAAAGGGACCGTCGCAGGGACTCCCGAACCGCCCGGTCGTCGTCGACCACAAGAATTCGCACGGGTGCCAGTGTCAACCAATCGACTTAGATTCGTCTGAGAGACGCGCCGCTTCAACAGGCAATTCGCCTGCCGCTGGCCTGTGATCAGCGCTTGTCGAGGTCGATCAGGCCCAGCCGGGCCGCCTTGAGCAGCCGCCGCGGAACCTTGTGCTGGCGACCACCAACGGACACCGTGACCAGACCGGGTTCGGTGGCCTTCCACTGCGAACGCCGGCTGCGGGTGTTCGAGCGCGACATCCGCCGTTTGGGCACAGCCATGGGAACGATCTCCTCGTGATTGCTGCCGCGCAGACCTCCGGCGCCGGCAAGTTGACCCAATAGTAGCCGCTGAACGGCGCCTTATCCAAAGCGGGCGGGAGGGCGCCGGAGCGAGCGTGCGCCGCCGACCCGGCCCCGCGGCGAGTCGACGGGCCGACACGCACGCCCGCGGTGGGCGGGCGGGAGTAACCTACCGGTTGGTTGGCCTTCGGGTGTGATGGCCACCAGGGAGGACGTGAACCGGTGGCAGCTTCCCCCGCGGTCGGCCCGGTTCGGATCGGCAACTGCTCGGGTTTCTACGGCGACCGGGCCGCGGCGATGCGGGAGATGCTGACCGGCGGCGACCTGGACTACCTCACCGGCGACTACCTGGCCGAACTGACCATGCTGATCCTGGGCCGCGATCGGATGAAGTATCCGGAACGCGGCTACGCCAAAACCTTCCTCGGACAACTCGAGGAATGCCTGGGCCTGGCCCACGACCGTCGCGTACGGATCGTCACCAATGCCGGCGGACTCAATCCGGCCGGCTTGGCCCACGCCGTGCGTGCCCTGGCCGAGAAACTCGGGGTGCCCGCCACGGTGGCCCATGTGGAAGGCGACGACCTGCTGCCGCGAGCGGCCGAGCTGGGCTTCCCGGGGGTGCTCACCGCCAACGCCTATCTCGGCGCGTGGGGCATCGTGGACTGCCTGAATTCGGGGGCCGACATCGTCGTCACCGGCCGGGTCACCGACGCCTCGGTGGTGGTCGGGCCGGCGGCGGCGCACTTCGGTTGGGGGCCCGCGGACTACGACCAGATCGCCGGCGCGGTGGTGGCCGGGCACGTCATCGAGTGCGGCGCGCAGGCCACCGGCGGCAACTACTCGTTCTTCACCGAGGTCCCCAACCTCGGTCACGCCGGATTCCCGTTGGCCGAGGTCCACCCCGACGGATCCTCGGTGATCACCAAACATCCGGGCACCGGCGGACACGTCAGCATCGGCACGGTGACCGCTCAACTGCTCTACGAGATCACCGGCGCCCGCTACGCCAATCCCGACGCGACCGCACGGTTCGACACCATCGAACTGCATGACGACGGTCCCGACCGGGTGCGAATCTCCCGGGTGCGCGGCGAACCGCCGCCGCCGTCGTTGAAGGTCTCGCTGAACAGCATCGGCGGATTCCGCAATGCGGCCACCTTCGTGCTGACCGGGCTGGACGTCGAGGCCAAGGCCGACCTGGTGCGCCGGCAGTTGGAGTCCGCGTTGCCGGTCCGGCCCGCCGAGTTGGAGTGGACCCTCGCGCGCACCGACCGGCCTGACGCCGACACCGAGCAGACCGCCAGCGCGCTGCTGACCTGCACGGTGCGCGACCCCGACCAGAACACCGTGGGCCGCCGGTTCTCCGCCGCCGCGGTCGAACTAGCCCTGGCCAGCTACCCGGGATTCCACACCACCGCTCCCCCGTCGGACGCCGCGGTCTACGGCCTCTTCACCCCCGGTTACGTGCCGGCCGGCGAGGTGCCGCACACCGCGGTACACGCGGATGGAACCAGGGTCGCGATTCCCCAGGCCACCGAGACCCTGGAACTCGCCGCGACCGGCGAACCGGCGCCGCCCGAACCGCTTCCCGACGGGCCGACCCGGCGCCTTCCGCTGGGCACCGTCGCGGGTGCCCGCAGCGGCGACAAGGGCGGGGGCGCCAACGTCGGCGTCTGGGTACGCACCGAACCCCAGTGGCGCTGGCTGGCCACCACCCTGACCGTCGAGAAACTGCGCGAACTGCTCCCCGAGGCCGCCGGCCTTCCGATCACCCGCCACCTCCTGCCCGGGATTCGTGCGGTGAATTTCGTCATCGACGGCATCCTCGGCAAGGGCGTGGCCTACCAGGCGCGGTTCGACCCGCAGGCCAAGGGCCTCGGCGAGTGGCTCAGAAGCCGCCATATCGAGATACCGGAGGAGATCCTGTCGTGAGCATCTGGACCACACCCGAGCGCCAGCAGCTGCGAAAGTCGGTGCGCGCCTTCGCCGAACGCGAGATCCTGCCGCACGTCGACGAGTGGGAGCAGGTCGGCGAACTGCCGCGGGAACTGAGTCGGCGCGCCGCCGCCGCCGGACTGCTCGGCGTCGGCTTCCCCGAGGAGGTCGGCGGCGAGGGCGGGGACGCCGCGGACGTCGCGATCATCTGCGAGGAGCTGCACGAGTCCGGCGTTCCGGGCGGGGTGTTCGCCTCACTGTTCACCGTCGGCATCGCGGTGCCACACATGATCGCCTCCGGGGACACCCGGCTGATCGAGAAGTTCGTGGTGCCTACCCTGCGCGGCGAACTGATCGGGTCGCTGGCCATCACCGAACCCGGCGGTGGGTCCGACGTCGGGCATCTGCGCACCACCGCCGTGCGCGACGGCGACCACTATGTGGTCAACGGATCCAAGACCTACATCACCTCGGCGGTGCGCGGGGACTACGTGGTGGCGGCGGTCCGCACCGGCGGGCCCGGGGCGGCCGGCATCTCGATGCTGGTCATCGAGAAAGGCACCCCCGGGTTCGAGGTCAGCCGCAAGTTGGCGAAGATGGGCTGGCGGTCCTCGGACACCGCCGAGTTGTCCTTCACCGACGCCCGGGTACCGGCCGAGAACCTGGTCGGCCCGGAGAACTCCGGGTTCCTCCAGATCGCGCAGGCTTTCGTCGCCGAGCGCATCGGCCTTGCCGTGCAGGCCTATTCGAGCGCGCAGCGCTGTCTGGACATCACCGTGGCGTGGTGTCGCGACCGGGAGACCTTCGGCAAGCCGTTGATCGCCCGGCAGACCGTGCAGAACACCCTGGCCGAGATGGCCCGGCGCGTCGACGTCGCGCGGGTGTACTCCCGCAACGTCGTCGAACGGTCCCTGGAGGGTGACACCAACCTGATCGCCCCGGTCTGTTTCGCCAAGAACACCGCGGTGGAAGCCGGTGAGTGGGTGGCCAACCAGGCGGTGCAGCTGTTCGGCGGGATGGGTTACATGGCGGAGTCGGAGGTGGAACGCCAGTACCGCGATATGCGGATCCTCGGCATCGGCGGCGGCACCACCGAGATCATGATCAGCCTGGCCGCCAAGACGCTTGGCTACCAGCCGTGATCGCCGCAGCGAGAAGCGGAGCCGATCCCGCATGACAACCCTGCGCACCGCGCTCGATCCGGGTTCGCCGGCCTACACCGAGGCGGCCTCGGTGATGACCGCCAAGCTTGCCGAGCTCGACACCGAACTCGCCGCGGCAATCGCCGGCGGCGGCGCCAAATACGTTCGGCGCCATCATGATCGCGGCAAGATGACCGCCCGCGAACGCATCGAGGCGCTGGTCGACCCGGATTCACCCTTTCTGGAACTGTGCCCGCTGGCCGCCTACGGCACCGATTTCACCGTGGGCGCCAGCCTGGTGACCGGCATCGGGGTGGTGGAGGGCGTCGAGTGCATGCTGGTCGCCCATGACCCGACCGTCAAGGGCGGCACCTCCAACCCATGGACGCTGAAGAAGGTATTGCGCGCCAACCAGATCGCCCTGGAGAACCGGCTGCCGCTGATCTCCCTGGTGGAGTCCGGCGGCGCCGACCTGCCGACCCAGAAGGAGATCTTCATCCCGGGCGGGCGGATGTTCCGGGATCTGACCCGGCTCTCGGCGGCCGGTATCCCGACCGTCGCGCTGGTTTTCGGGAACTCCACCGCGGGCGGGGCGTACGTGCCGGGGATGAGCGACTACGTGGTGATGATCAAGGAACGCTCGAAGGTCTTCCTGGCCGGCCCCCCGCTGGTCAAGATGGCGACCGGCGAGGAGTCTGACGACGAGTCGCTGGGCGGGGCCGAGATGCACGCCCGGACCTCGGGACTGGCCGACTACTTCGCCGCCGACGAACTCGATGCGATCGGCATCGGCCGGCGCATCGTCGCCCGGCTGAACTGGGTCAAGAAGGGCCCCGTCGCCCGGCCGTTCACCGAACCGCTCGCGGACCCCGATGAACTGCTCGGCATCGTGCCCGGCGATCTGCGGATTCCGTTCGACCCGCGGGAGGTGATCGCCAGGGTGGTCGACGGCTCCGACTTCGACGAGTTCAAGCCGCTCTACGGGGCCTCGCTGGTCACCGGCTGGGCCGGCGTGCACGGCTACCCGATCGGCATCCTGGCCAACGCCCGCGGCGTGCTGTTCTCCGAGGAGTCCCAGAAGGCCACCCAGTTCATCCAGCTCGCCAACCAGTCCAACACCCCGCTGGTGTTCCTGCACAACACCACCGGGTACATGGTGGGCAAG
>SYAB01000441.1 GCA_005787665.1 Actinomycetota bacterium | reverse complement strand
ACGTCATCCGCTTCCTCGAAGCGGGTTCGAAGGTCAAGGTGACGATCATGTTCCGCGGGCGCGAGCAGTCCCGGCCCGAACTGGGCTATCGGCTCTTGCAGCGACTCGGCGCCGACGTGGCCGATTACGGCTTCGTCGAGACCTCGGCCAAGCAGGACGGCCGCAACATGACGATGGTTCTGGCGCCGCACCGCGGTGCCAAGACTCGCGCCAAAGCCGCGGAGCAGGCCAGCGGACCGCCGGTCAAGGCCCAGGTGGCCGCAGAGGCCTCCGCCGACCAACCCTGACCACCGAATCGAAGACCACCGAATCGAAGAACTGAGGACACCATGCCCAAGGCCAAGACCCACAGCGGCGCCAGCAAGCGTTTCCGCCGCACCGGCACCGGCAAGATCGTGCGGCAGAAGGCCAACCGCCGCCACCTGCTCGAGCACAAGCCGTCCAAGCGGACCCGCCGCCTCGACGGCCGGACCGAGGTGTCGGCCAACGACACCAAGCGCGTCACCAAGATGCTGAACGGCTGAACTCCCGCAGCGATCTGACTTTCACCGACCCGACGAGAAGAGGAATACCCCCATGGCCCGCGTAAAGCGCGCACTCAATGCCCAGAAGAAACGCCGGACCGTACTCAAGGCGTCCAAGGGCTACCGTGGCCAGCGGTCCCGCCTGTACCGCAAAGCCAAAGAACAGCAACTGCATTCGCTGACCTACGCCTACCGCGACCGGCGTGCCCGCAAGGGCGAGTTCCGCAAGCTGTGGATCTCGCGTATCAACGCCGCGGCCCGCGCCAACGACATCACCTACAACCGGCTGATCCAAGGCCTCAAGGCCGCCGGGGTCGAGGTCGACCGCAAGAACCTCGCCGAGATCGCCGTCAGCGATCCGGCAGCGTTCACCGCCCTCGTCGATGTGGCCCGTGCCGCCCTGCCGGAGGATGTGAACGCGCCCTCCGGTGAGGCTGCGTGACGCCGCTCTCCGAGCGTTCCTCCCGCGTCCTCGACGCGGCGAAACTCAAGCGGCGCAGCGGGCGTCACGCGGCCGAACGGTTCCTCGCTGAAGGACCCAATCTGGTCGAGGCGGCTATCCGTCGTGGGCTCGCCGAAGAGGTCTTCGCCACCGAGGCTGCCGCGGCGCGATTCCACGATCTGGTGGCCGGTGCCGGCCCGCAGATCGTCACCGAGCGGGCGATGAAGGCCCTCTCCGATACCGTCACCCCGGCCGGTCTGGTCGCCGTCTGTGCCCGGCCGCGGACCGATCTCGACGATGTCCTGGCCGGCAGCCCCGCGCTTCTGGCGGTGGGGGTGGACATCGCCGATCCCGGTAACGCCGGCACGCTGATCAGGCTCGCCGACGCGATGGGTGCGTCCGCCGCGGTGTTCGCCGGCGACTCGGTCGACCCCTACAACGGCAAGTGCGTGCGGTCCTCGGCGGGCAGCATCTTCTCCCTCCCGGTCCTGATCGACGCCGATGCGCCCGCGCTCATCGACCGTCTTCGCGGTGCGGGCCTGCAGGTGCTGGCGACCACGCTGACCGGCGAGGTATGTCTCGATGACGCGGACGAACTACTGGGCGCTCCGACCGCGTGGCTCTTCGGTCCGGAAGCCCGAGGTCTTTCCGAGGACATCGCCGACCGCGCCGATCGTCGGGTTGCGATCCCCATGGCGGGCTGCGTCGACAGTCTCAATGTCGCCGTTGCGGCGGCCATCTGCCTCTACCAGAGCGCCCGCGCCCAGCGCAGCCTTAGGCTGGGCGGGTGGACGTCGACCTGAACGGCGAACAAGCCCGTCCCGACGACCCCGTCGATCAACAGAACCCCCCGGCCGGTGGTCCCGTGGCATGGCTGCGGGCGTCCAATCACAACCCAAATGTCATCTCCGCCATCCGGCGCGTGCGGCGCGGGTTGCCCGGCGATCCCGACTTCGGCGATCCGCTGTCAACGGCCGGCGAGGGAGGCCCGCAGGCCGCGGCCCGCGCTGCTGACCGGATCATCAGGGATCGGGAAGCGGCGACGCGGGAGGTGGGTCTGGCTGGCCTGCAGGTGTGGCAGGCGTTGACCGAACGGGTCTCCGGCCGCCCCGGCAATGCCGAGGTGACCATAGTCTTTACCGACCTGGTGGGATTCTCGGAATGGTCGTTGCAGGCCGGCGATGAGGCGACCCTGCGACTGTTGCGCAAGGTCGCTGCCGCCGCCGAGCCGCCGATGCTGGACGCCGGCGGTCACATCGTCAAGCGGATGGGCGACGGGATGATGGCCACCTTCCTGGATGCCGCGACTGCGCTGCGGGCGACGATCGCCGCGCAGGCCGCCGTTGACGTCGTTGAGGTGCAGGGCTACACGCCTCGGATGCGGGCCGGCATCCACACCGGCCGTCCGCAGCGGATCGGTGGGGACTGGCTCGGTGTCGACGTCAACATCGCTGCCCGGGTGATGGAACGCGCTACTCGCGGCGGCCTGATCGTGTCGGAGACCACGCTGGCGGCGATCGGGCCGACCGAACTGGAGTCGCTCGGGGTGTCCGCGAAACGGGTTCGCCGGCCGGTGTTCACGCCACGTCCGCAGGGTGTCCCGGCGGAGCTGGCAATGTACCGGATCCAGACCTCATCGGCGCCGCCGGAGGAGCACGACGACGCCGTGGATCCCGCCCCGCCGGAATGACTCAGACGAACTCGTCTGCGCTGGCCTCGATCCAGTCCGACAACCAGGCCTGCGGCGGGCTCTCCAGCAGTTCACTGGGCATCAGCCACTCGTAGATCTCGGCGTAGGTGCGACTGTGCGAGCAATCGATGCGGCGGTTGAGCATCGACGGCGTCAGCTCCGAGAAACTGTCCAGCCCCATCGAGGCGACCATCTGCGCCGCGCTGGCCACCGCGGCCTGCTGATAGTTGGCCACCCGGTCGATCTTGTCCGGCACGTGCAACGCTCGGGCCAGCCCGGCGTCCTGGGTGGCCACCCCGGTGGGGCAGCGGTTCGTGTGGCACTTCATGGCCTGGATGCACCCGACCGCGAACATCATCGCCCGCGCCGCCAGGGTGAAATCGGCCCCCTGAATGATCCGAGTGACGATGTCGAATCCGCTGGAGACCTTCCCGGATGCGCCGATCTTGACGTGCTGACGCAGACCGGTGCCGACCAGACAGTTGTGAACCAGCATCAGGCCCTCGGTGAGCGGCATCCCGACGTGATCCTCGAATTCCTGCGGGGCGGCGCCGGTCCCTCCCTCGGAACCGTCGACGATGATGAAGTCGGGGGTGATCCCGGTCTGCAGCATGGCCTTGCAGATCGACAGGAACTCGGTGCGCGCGCCCACGCAGAGTTTGAACCCGACCGGCTTGCCATCGGAGAGGCTGCGCAGGGTGGCGATGAAGTGCACGAGTTCCAGGGGAGTGGTGAACGCGGTGTGGGCGGGGGGTGAGACCACCGTCTGGCCGACCGGTACCCCTCGGGTGGCAGCGATCTCCTCGGTCACCTTTGCCCCCGGTAGCACGCCTCCGAGGCCGGGCTTGGCGCCCTGGGACAGCTT
>SYAB01000440.1 GCA_005787665.1 Actinomycetota bacterium | reverse complement strand
TCTCGTTGGTACCGGCGTAGATCGGGCCGCCGAGGGCGAACAGCAGACCCTCGGTCCAGGGGCCGTCCAGTTCGGCGTCAGGCCCCCGCAGTTCCAGCGCCGTCTGATGCAGTGCCACATCGAGGTCCGACCAGAACACCTTCGTCACCGAGGACTCGGCTCCGAGTTCGCCCCCTTCGGCGAGTCGGGTCACCGTAGCGAAGGTGTGCAGTCGGTAGGCCTGTGCCTTGATCCACGCGTCGGCGACCCGGTCGGCGAAGGCCGGGTCCTCGCCGCCTGCCGCCCAGGCTTCGACGAGGCGCTGCGCCGGTGCGGCGAATCTCGCTGGGCTGCGCAATGACATCCCCCGCTCGTTACTGGTCGTACTCATGGCGGCCCGCCAGCCGTCGTGGGCCGCGCCGATGACGTCCCGGTCCTCCACGAAGACGTCGTCGAGGAAGATCTCGCCGAAACCGGTTGCCCCGCCGAGCTGTTCAATAGGCCGCACGGTCACGCCGGGTGCCGTGAGGTCGAACATCAGATAGGTCAAGCCGCGGTGGCGTTGGGCGTCCGGATCCGAGCGGAACAGGCCGAAGGCCCGGTCGCCGAACACCGCGCGGCTGCTCCAGATCTTCTGCCCGTTCAGCAGCCAGCCGCCGTCGGTCCGGGTGGCCGTCGACCGAAGCGAGGCGAGGTCGCTGCCCGCCTCCGGCTCCGACCAGGCCTGCGCCCAGATCTCCTCGCCGCTGGCCATTTTCGGCAGGATCCGCTCCCGTTGCTCCTCGGTGCCGTGGGCGAACAGCGTCGGGGCGAGCATGGAGGTGCCGTTGGCGCTGGCCCGCCCGGGGGCGCCGGCACGGAAATACTCTTCTTCGAACACCACCCACTGCAGCAGCGTCGCATCGCGGCCCCCGTAGCGTTGCGGCCAGGCGATCACCGACAGCCCGGCGTCGAACAGGATCCGATCCCAGAGCCGGTGCTGACGGAAGCCCTCCTCGGTGTCATACGACTTCGTCGGGAAGTGCTCGGTGTTCTCGGCGAGGAAGCAGCGCACCTCCTCGCGGAAGGCCAGGGTCTGCTCGTCGTAGGTCAGATCCATCAGGTCATCTCCCGCAGGATGGGCTTGACGACCTTGCCGCCCGCGTTGCGGGGGAGGGCCTCGACGAAGGTCACCGACCGCGGGACCTTGAAGTTCGCCAGGTGCTTGCGACAGTGCGAGATCACGGCGTCCGCGTCGACGGCGGCGCCGGGTTTGGCGACGATGAAGGCGCGCCCGACTTCCCCCAGGCGGTCGTCCGGCGCGCCGATGACGGCCACGTCGGCGACTCCGTCGAGCCGGGCGAGGACCTGTTCGATCTCGGCGGGGTAGACGTTGAACCCGCCGCAGATGAACATGTCCTTGAGCCGGTCGGTGATCCGCAGGTTCCCGGCCGCATCCACGGTTCCGATATCCCCGGTGTGCAGCCACCCCTGGTCGTCGATCGCGTCGGCGGTGGCCTCGGGGTCGTCGAGGTAGCCGAGCATCACGTTGGGCCCGCGCAGCATCACCTCACCGGCCCCGGTGTCGTCGTCGGGATCGGCGATGCGCAATTCGAAGCCGGCGATGGGCCGTCCGCAGGTGGTGGCCACCGTCACCGGGTCGTCATCGGGGCGGCACATGGTGCCGAAGCCACTGGCCTCGGTCAACCCGTAGGCCGTCAGCACGATGTCGAAATCGAGCTCGCTCTGCATCCGCTCGATGAGGACCACCGGGACGACGGCTGCGCCGGTGACGGCGAACCGCAGCGAGCTGAGGTCGTAATCGGGGCGGGCGGGGTGGTCGAGCAGCGTCTGGTAGATCGTCGGCGGTCCGGGCAGCACGGTGATCCGCTGCTCGGCCACGGTGCGCATGGCCTGCTCGGGATCGAAGGTCAGCTGGGGGATCAGAGTGGCCCCGGTCTGCAGGCAGGCCAGGATGCCGGCCTTGTAGCCGAAGTTGTGGAAGAACGGATTGATGCACAGGTAGCGGTCCGCGCTGCTCAGTTGCCCGCACTCGGCCCAGGCCGCGGGAGCGGAGAGCGACTGCCGGTGCGCGCAGAGCACCCCCTTGCTGCGGCCGGTGGTACCGGAGGTGAACAGGATGTCGGAGATATCGTCGGGCTGGACCGCCGCGGCCCGGGCGTCGACCTCCGACGGGGGTACCTGGGGCCCGGCCAGGAACTCATCCCACGTGCCGTCGTCCTCCTCGACCGGCACCCGCACGATGTGGCCGAGGTCGGGCAGCGCGGTGCGGTCGAGTCCGGTGATCCGGTCGGAGCCCAGGAAGCGGCCCATCGCGAACAGCAGCCGGGCTTGGGTGCGGACCAGGATGTCGGTGGCCTCCTCGGCGGTGTAACGGGTGTTGACCGGGACCACCACCGCGCCGGCGTAATGGGTGGCGAGGCAGGCCACCACCCAGTGCCAGGTGTTCGGCGACCAGATCGCCACCCGGTCACCGTGCGAGACACCGAGACCGGCGATCGCGGCGGCGGCGCGGCGGACCTCGTCGTGCAGTTCGGCGAAGGTGAAACTCCGGTCGGGTGTGACCACCGCCAAGTGGTCGGCGTGGTCGAAGGCCATCCGGTCGAGCACGGCCGGGGTGGTGAGCAGGCGGCGGTCATGGGTCCCACCGGTCATTGCCGCTCCTACCTGGCCCGGGCCAACAAAGCAAGTGCTTGGTAGGTTAGCCTACAGGGGTGATCACGGTCGATGAGTTCCGGGCGGAGGTCCGGGCATGGCTGGCCGACAACCTGGTCGGTGACTACGCGGCGCTGAAGGGGCTCGGCGGCCCGGGCCGCGAACACGAGGCGTTCGAGGAACGGCTCGCCTGGAATCAGAAGCTTGCCGCGGCCGGATTGACCTGCCTGGGCTGGCCGGTGGAGCACGGCGGCCGGGGGCTGTCGGTGGCCCACCGGGTCGCCTTCTACGAGGAGTACGCCCACGCCGACGCCCCGGACAAGGTCAACCACCTCGGCGAAGAACTGGTCGGACCGACGCTCATCGCCTACGGAACCGCCGAACAGCAACGTCGGTTCTTGCCCGCGATCCGCGAGGTCACCGAACTGTGGTGTCAGGGCTACTCCGAGCCGGGCGCGGGCAGCGACCTGGCGGGAGTGTCCACCTCAGCCGTCCTCGACGGCGACCAGTGGGTCCTCAACGGACAGAAGGTGTGGACCTCGCTGGCGCATTGGGCCAAGTGGTGTTTCGTGCTGGCCCGCTCGGAGAAGGGATCACAGCGGCACGCTGGTCTGTCGTATCTCCTTGTGCCGCTGGACCAGCCGGGGGTGGAGATCCGGCCCATCGTGCAGCTCACCGGCGACTCGGAGTTCAACGAGGTGTTCTTCACCGACGCCCGCACCGAGGCCGGGCTGGTCGTCGGCGATCCGGGCGACGGCTGGCGGGTAGCCATGGGGACGCTGATGTTCGAGCGGGGTGTCTCGACACTGGGTCAGCAGATCCGTTACGCCCGAGAGCTTTCCGGGTTGATCGACCTGGCGAAGAATACCGGTGCGATCGACGATCCGCTGATTCGCGAGCGGCTCACCCGGGCCTGGGCCGGCCTGCAGGCCATGCGGTCCTTCGCCCTGGCGACCATGGACGACGAGGATGGCGGCCGGGCCGCCGGGGCCGATTCCGTCTCGAAATTGCTGTGGGCCAACTGGCATCGCGACCTGGGGGAGCTGGGCTTCGACATCCAGGGGAAGGCCGGACTCGTGTTGTCCGGCAACGAGTTCGACGAGTGGCAGCGCCTGTTTCTGTTCTCCCGGTCCGACACCATCTACGGCGGATCCAACGA
>SYAB01000439.1 GCA_005787665.1 Actinomycetota bacterium | reverse complement strand
GCGCCCCCGCGCTGCCTATCGCGACGTCCATCGGGGTCTAGCTTGCTGCACAATCCCCGCGCAGCGCCGAGAAACGCCGCAACAACGGGCGATCAACTTCCGGGGGACAGCTGTTCGGCCCGGGTCTTCAGGTTGCTCGCCTCGCCGGCGCGCTGCACCGCCGAGGGGTCGGCTCCGGCGATCGGGTGATGATCCTGATGCTCAACCGGCCGGAGTTCGTGGAAACCGCGCTGGCGGCCACCGCACTGGGTGCTATCGCGGTGCCGGTCAATTTCCGCCTCACCCCACCGGAGCTGGCCTACCTGGTTTCCGACTGCGGCGCGGCGGTGTTGGTCACCGAACCTGCGTTGGCGCCGGTCGCCGAGGCGGTGCTGGATATCGCGCCGGGGTTGTCGACGGTGATCATGGCGGGCGAGCGCCCTGGTCCGGGTCGCGACGGGATCCTCGGCTACGAGGACGTCATCGCCGAGGACGGACCGCCAGCACCGCCGGTCGACGTCCCCAACGACAGTCCGGCACTGATCATGTACACCTCGGGCACCACCGGGCACCCGAAGGGCGCGGTGCTCACCCATGCCAACCTGGCGGGCCAGGCGATGACCGCGGTGTACACCAATCCACCGAAACTCGGCGAGGACGTGGGGTTCGTCGGGGTGCCGCTGTTTCACATCGCCGGAATCGGCACCATGCTGCCCTCGATCACCCTCGGGGCTCCCACCGTCATCCACCCGTTGGGCGCCTTCGACCCGGCCGGCCTGCTCGACGTGCTCGAGGCCGAGGGAGTCACGGGCATCTTTCTGGTCCCGGCTCAATGGCAGGCGGTCTGTGCCGAGCAGCAGGCCCGGCCCCGCCACCTGCGGGTCCGGACACTCTCCTGGGGCGCTGCCCCGGCCTCGGACACGTTGCTGCGCCAGATGTCGGAGACGTTCCCCGGCTGCAACATCGTCGCGGCCTTCGGCCAGACCGAGATGTCGCCGGTCACCTGCATGCTGTTGGGCGAGGACGCGATCCGGAAGCTCGGATCGGTGGGCAGGGTCGTCCCTACGGTGGCCGCACGCATCGTCGACGAGAACATGAACGACGTCCCGGTCGGCGCGGTGGGTGAAATCGTCTATCGCGCACCGACTTTGATGGCCGGCTACTGGAACAACCCGGATGCCACCGCGGAGGCGTTCGCCGGCGGCTGGTTCCACTCCGGTGATCTGGTGCGCAGCGACGAGGAAGGCTATATCTGGGTCGTCGACCGGAAGAAGGACATGATCATTTCCGGCGGTGAAAACGTCTACTGCGCCGAGGTGGAGAACATCCTGGCCGCCCATCCCGCCATCGTCGAGGTGGCCGTCATCGGCCGGCCGCACGAGAAGTGGGGCGAGGTGCCCGTCGCCGTCGCCGCCGTCGTCGAGGCCGGATTGCGACTGGAGGATCTCGACGAGTTCCTCGCCGGGCGACTGGCCCGCTACAAGCAGCCGAAGGCACTTGAGATCGTCGACGCCCTACCCCGCAACCCGGCCGGCAAGGTGCTCAAAACCCAGTTGAGAGACCGTTTCGGCGCGGCCGCAAAACCGGTGGAGGGCCAATAATGCGGTTGCGGCGTACCCCTAACGGGGGATCGGGTACATTCCTGTGGTCTTCCTTACTACCCAGCGGTAGGGAGACCTGGATCACTAGCTGCTCAGGCCAGGGAGGTTGCGTGCCGAACGGTTCTCCGTTGCGTCGCCACGACCGGCGCGGCTCAAACCTTGAGGTCGTGCGATGACCACGGCGACCGGCATGGGTGGCTACCTCCGTAAGCGGATGAGCGGCCCCATGACCGCCATGGGCGGCTTCTTCAAGATGTGCGTGCTCACGGCCAAGGCGCTGGCGCGGCCGTTCGAGTGGAAAGAGTTCATCCAGTACAGCTGGTTCCTCATGACGGTCGCCCTGCTGCCGACCTTCGCCATGTCGATCCCGCTGACGGTGCTGATCATCTTCATCTTCAACCTGCTGCTGCAGGAGTTCGGCGCCGCCGATGTCTCCGGTGCCGGCGCGGCTCTCGCCTCGGTGACCCAGCTGGGACCGCTGGTGACCGTGCTGGTGGTCGCCGGTGCCGGGTCGACCGCCATCTGTGCCGACCTCGGCGCCCGCACCATCCGCGAGGAGATCGACGCCCTGGAGGTGCTCGGCATCGACCCGATCCACCGGCTGGTCGTCCCGCGGGTGTTCGCCTCGATGTTCGTCGCCGTCCTGCTCAACGGGGCCGTCATCACCATCGGCCTGGTGGGCAGCTTCATTTTCGGCGTCGGACTGCAGAACATCTCCGCCGGCGCCTACCTCCAGACGCTCACGCTGATCACCGGGCTGCCCGAGGTGGTCATCTCGATCGCGAAGGCACTCGCCTTCGGGCTGATCGCCGGATTGGTGGGTTGTTACCGCGGACTGACCGTCGGAGGCGGTGCCAAGGGTGTGGGCATTGCTGTGAACGAGACGTTGGTGCTGTGCGTGATCGCGCTGTTCGCGGTCAACGTCATCTTCACCACGATCGGCGTGCGATTCGGAACGGGGCGCTAGATGGCGACGACAGCGGTTCCCTCACGGTTTCCTCGCTTTGACACCGGGAAGTGGGCTGGCATGCCCGCCCGGTTCCTCGACAGCACCGGCAAAATCGCCTGGTTCTCGGTCCAGGCGTTGGGCGAGGTCGGACACGCCATCCGTCACTACCGCAAGGAGATCATCCGGCTGATCGCCGAGATCGGCATGGGCGCCGGCGCCATGGCCGTGGTCGGCGGCACCGTCGCGATCGTCGGCTTCGTCACCCTCTCCGCGGGATCACTGATCGCCATCCAGGGCTTCGCCTCACTGGGCAACATCGGCGTCGAAGCGTTCACCGGCTTCCTGGCCGCCATGGTCAACGTCCGTCTGACCGCCCCGATCGTCACCGGGCAGTCGCTGGCCGCGACCGTCGGCGCCGGCGCCACCGCCGAGTTGGGCGCCATGCGGATCTCCGAGGAGATCGACGCCCTGGAGGTGATGGGCATCAAATCCATCTCCTACCTGGTATCAACCCGCCTGGTCGCCGCCAGCGTGGTGATCGTGCCGCTGTACGCGATGTCGCTGATCATGGCGTTCCTGGCGGCGCAGCTGACCACAACCGTGCTCTATGGGCAGTCCAGCGGCACGTACTCGCACTACTTCCACACCTTCCTCCGGCCCGAGGACGTGTTCTGGTCGTTCATCGAGGTGATCATCATCTCGGCGGTGGTGATGATCAACCACTGTTACTTCGGCTATAACGCCAGCGGCGGCCCGGTCGGTGTCGGTGAGGCGGTGGGCAAGTCGATGCGCGCCTCGCTGGTGGTCATCCAGTTCGTGGTTCTGTTCGCTTCGTTGGCGCTGTACGGCACCAACCCCAACTTCAACCTGACGGTGTAACGGCGATGACTGCACCCCTCAACGAGTCCCGGAAGCCACCGCTCCGCCTGGCTGGTCTGATCCTGCTCCTCATCCTCGCCGTCGTCCTGACCTTCGTGTTGCTGCAGTTCCGCGGCAAGCTCACCCCGAAGACCGAGCTCACTATGGTCTCGTCCCGATCTGGCCTGGTCATGGATCCCAATTCCAAGGTCACCTACAACGGGGTGGAGATCGGACGCGTCAAGACGATCGAGTCGACGATCCGGGACGGCAAGGACGCGGCCAAGCTCTCACTCGAGGTCGACCCCAAGTTCATCAAGCTGATCCCGTCGAACGTGGTCGGCAACATCGAAGCCACCACGATCTTCGGCAACAAGTACGTGTCGCTGTCCAGTCCGACCAGCCCGAGCCCGGCTCGGATCAGCAGCTCCGACGTCATCGACGCACGCAGCGTCACCACCGAGTTCAACACCCTCTTCGAGACCGTCACCGGGATCGCCGAGAAAATCGACCCGGTCAAACTGAACCTGACCCTCTCGGCGACCGCGGAGGCGCTGACCGGGCTCGGTACCAAGTTCGGCGAGTCGATCGTCAACGCCAACGTCGCCCTGGACAACCTCAACCCGAGGCTGCCCCGGCTGCAGTACGGTCTGGACCGCCTTGCCGGCCTCGCCGATGTCTACACCGCCGCCGGCCCGGACTTCTGGGACGCTCTCGACAACTCGCTGACCACCGTGCGCACTCTGAACAACCATCGCGGAGACCTGGACGCCACGTTGCTGGCGGCGGCCGGGTTCGGCAACACCGGCGCCGATGTCTTCGAGCGTGGCGCGCCGTACCTGGTTCGTGCGATGTCGGACCTGGTACCGACGTCGCAGCTGCTCAACACCTACAGCCCCGAGCTGTTCTGCATGATCCGCAACTACGCCGAGACCCTCCCGCTGGCGCTGTCCTCGTTCGGTGGGAACGGGTACTCGCTGGACGCGCTGTCGGTCGCCCCGGTCGGCGCGCCGAACCCCTACATCTATCCCGACAACCTGCCCCGGGTGAATGCCAAGGGTGGTCCGGGCGGCGCCCCGGGATGCTGGCAGAAGGTCACTCGCGACTTCTGGCCGGCACCCACCCTGGTGGCCGATACCGGAGCGTCGATCGCGCCCTACAACCACTTCGAGATCGGGCAGCCGTTGCTCAACGAGTACGTCTGGGGACGTCAGTTCGGGGAGAACACGATCAACCCATGAGTATTAAAGGAACAGCCGTCAGACTCGGCATCGTCTCGTTGGTGCTGATGCTGTGCACCGCGCTTCTGGTAGTGGTGTTCGGACAGTTGCGCTTCCAGCGCTACCACACCTACACCGCGGAGTTCAGCAACGGCAGCGGCCTGAAGCCCGGACAGTTCGTGCGGGCCGGCGGTGTCGAGGTCGGCAAGGTCTCCAACGTCACCCTCAGCGAGAACGGGCAACGGATCCTGGTCAAACTCGCCGTGGACAAGTCCCTTCCGGTCTATCAGTCCACCGGCGCCCAGATCCGTTATGCCAACCTGATCGGCGAGCGCTACGTCAACCTCGACCGGGGCACCGGCGAGGGTGCGGACCGGGTGCTGCCGCCCGGTGGCTTCATCCCGCTGGCCCGTACCCAGCCCGCCCTGGATCTCGACGCCCTGATCGGCGGTTTCAAGCCGCTGTTCAAATCGCTCGACGCGGAGAAGGTGAACAACATCGCCACCTCCCTGGTCACCGTTTTCCAGGGGCAGGGCGGCACCGTTGCCAACATCTTGAGCCAGACCGCGCAGCTGACGTCCACCCTGGCCGACCGCGACCGCGCGATCGGCGAGGTGATCACCAACCTCAACACGGTCCTGACCACGGTCAACAAGCACCAGAAGGACTTCGATCAGACGGTGACCAACTTCGAGGTGCTGATCACCGGACTGAAGAACCGGGCGGATCCGCTGGCGGGTTCGATCGCCGACATCAGTAACGCCTCCGGCACCCTGGCCAGCCTGCTCGCCGAGGACCGTCCGCTGCTGCAGGAGACGCTGCCGAAGTTGGAGACCATCCAGCAGCCCTTCGCCGACGACCCGGGCAAGCTCGTGCAACTGCTCAAGGAGTACCCGCCGGCCATCAACATGATCGGTCGAGTGGGCGGTATCTACGGTGACTTCTTCAACTTCTACCTCTGTGATCTCAGTCTGAAGCTCAACGGCCTGCAGCCCGGTGGTCCGGTGCGCACCGTTCGGATCACCAAGCAGCCGTCGGGGAGGTGCACGCCGCAATGATGACTTTGCAAGGCTCCAACCGCGTCCGGGTTGGGCTCATCGGCCTGCTACTCCTGATCATGGTCGTGGTCGTCGGGCAGAGCTTCGCCAGCACGCCGATGCTGTTCGCCAAGCCGCTGTACTTCGCCCATTTCGCGGACTCCGCGGGATCGAACCCGGGTGACAAGGTCCGTGTCAACGGCTTCGACGTCGGCCAGATCAAGTCGCTGAAGATCGACGGCGATCGAGTCAAGGTCGGTTTCACCCTCGGGGACTACCGGATCGGCTCCGACAGCCGGGTTTCCATCCGCACCGACACCATCCTGGGCAAGCGTGTGATGGAGATCGACCCGCGCGGCAGCAAACCATTGGCGGTCAACGGACTGCTACCGCTGGAACAGAGCACGACGCCCTACCAGCTGTACGACGCGTTCTCCGATCTGACCACCGAGACCGCGGGCTGGGACCTCAAAGCCGTCCGGAATTCGCTGAACGTGCTTTCCGAGACCCTTGATGCAAGCTCGCCGGAGCTCAAGGCGGCTCTCGACGGCGTGGCCCGGTTCTCCGACACCATCGGCAAGCGCGACGACGAGTTCAAAGACCTTCTCGTTCAGGCGAACAAGGTCGCCGGGGTGCTCGGTAATCGCAGCCAGCAGATCAACCGTCTTCTGGTCAACGCCCAGTACCTACTGGCCGCGGTCAACGAGCGCCAGCGCGAGGTCGACGTCCTGCTCTCGAACGTCTCCGCGGTGTCCCAGCAGTTCGCCGGGTTCATCAATGACAACCCGAACCTCACCAACGTGCTCCAGCAGCTGGAGGTCATCTCCAACGTGCTGGCACAGCACAAGGAGGACCTCGCCTACTCCGTCGAGACTGGCGCGCAGTTCATGGGCTCTCTGGCCGAGGCCATCGGCTCCGGCCCCTTCTTCAAGTCCCTCGTGGTCAACCTGGTGCCCTATCAGATCCTGCAGCCGTGGGTCGACGCCGCCTTCAAGGAGCGCGGCATCGATCCGCAGGAGTTCTGGCGTAACGCCGGCCTCCCGGCCTTCCGGTTCCCGGACCCCAACGGCGCACCGCACGGCAACGGCGCACCGCCGGCGGCTCCGACACCGCTGGAGGGCACCCCGGAGTTCCCCGGTCCGGCTGTCGCGCCCGGTTCGCCGTGCTCCTACACCCCAGGGCTGGGTGGGGTCGGTACACCCGGCAACCCGCTGCCGTGTGCGGCGGCGACCCAGGGCCCTTACGGTCCGGTACCCGGTGGCTTCGGTCCGCCCGACGTCCCGATGGCCGCGGCCAACCCGGCAGCGGCCACGCCGAACCACGGTGTTCCGTCCGCAGCGATCCCCGGTCTGCCCGGGCCGCTGGTGCCCGGCGCTCCCGGACCCGCACTGGCACCCGGCCCGCCCGGTGCTCGCACCGTGCCGGTCGGCCCGGTTCCGGGGCCGCCGGATCCCTCAATGATCGCGCCGGTCGACATGGGAGGGTCCTAGCCGATGTCCATTCGTAATCTGGGCCTCTCCAAGGTGTCCCGTGCCGGAGTGGTGGTCGGCACGCTGGCCGTCATCCTCGGTCTGGTCGGCGCCTACGTGGGCTATCACCTGTTCAAGAAGTCCTCGACGACGACCGTCGTCGCGTACTTCAGTGACACGCTGGCGCTGTATCCCAACGACCGGGTGCAGATCATGGGTGTCAAGGTCGGCAGTGTCGACAGCATCGAGCCGGCCGGCGACAAGATGAAGGTGACGCTGAGCTACGACAGCCAGTACAAGGTTCCGGCCAACGCCACCGCGTCGGTGCTGAACCCCACCGTGGTGGCTTCCCGCATCGTGCAGCTCTCGCCGCCCTATACCGGCGGACCGGCCCTGGAGGACAACGCGGTCATCCCGCTGGAGCGCACCCAGGTCCCCGTCGAGTGGGACGATATCCGCAACCAGCTCGACAACCTGGTGACCGAACTCGGGCCGACGCCCAGCCAGCCCAAGGGCCCGTTGGGGGATCTCGTCGAATCCCTCGCCGACACGCTCAACGGCAAGGGCACCCAGATCAACACGACCTTCCGTGCACTCTCGGACGCGGTCGGCGCGCTCAACGACGGCCGGGGCGACCTGTTCGCGGTCACCAAGAGCCTGGCGGTGTTCGTCAACGCACTGCACCAGAACGACAAGCAGTTCGTGGCACTCAACAACAATCTGGCTGCGGTGACGTCCTCGCTCAACAGCTCCGACCAGGAGTTGGCCAACGGGTTGCGCGATATCGACGAGCTGCTCAAGACCGCCCGCAAGTTCGTCGATGACAACGGCTCGCTGCTGGCCACCGACATCAACAACCTCGCGTACGTCACCAACGCGCTCATGCAGCCGGGCCCGCGCAATGGCCTGGAGACGGCCCTGCACGTCTACCCGACGCTGGCGGCCAACGTCAACAACATCTACCATCCGACGCACGGCGCCATCGTGTCCATCCCGGCGATCGCCAGCTGGGCCAACCCGATGCAGTTCTTCTGCAGTGCGATCCAGGCCGGCAGCCGGCTGGGATACCAGGACTCAGCGGAGTTGTGCGCCCAGTACCTCGCTCCGATCCTGGACGCCACCAAGTTCAACTACCCGCCGTTTGCGGCGAACCAGTTCGCGAGCGCCGCGACGCTGCCCAAGTACGTGGCCTACTCCGAGGAGCGGCTGCGTCCGCCCCCTGGGTACAAGGACACCACCGTGCCGGGTGTCTGGTCGCGGGACACCCTCTTCTCGCACGGCAACCACGAGCCAGGCTGGAGTGTCGCGCCGGGCATGCAGGGCCTGGAGGTCCAGCCGTTCACCGCGAACATGCTGACCCCGGACTCGTTGGCTGCGCTGATGGGCGGCCCGGATCCGACCTCTTACCCGGCTGCCGGTCCGCGTGGCGGAGCGCCGTCGAACTCCTATGACCAGAAGAATCCGCTGCCGCCGCCGTGGTACCCGGGGGCCCCGCCGAACCCGGCGCCCGCGCCGGACGTCGTGCCGGGACCTCTGCCGGTCTCCCAGCAGCTCGGATCGCCCGCACCCGGGACGGCCGCCCCAGGCGCGCCGCCGGGACCCGCTCTGCCTGCTGAAACGGGGGCCGGACAGTGACCGCCAAACTCTTCACCGCACGTCGTCTCGGCAAGCGCGGGCTCGCCCTGGGCGTGGCCGCGATGGTTCTGACCTCCTGCGGATGGCGTGGTATCGCCAACGTCCCGCTGGACCTGGGGCCGGGTAGCGAGAAGGGTTCGGAGACCATCTACGTCCAGGTCTCCGACACCCTGGCGCTCAACGTCAACAGCCGTGTGCGGGTCGCCGACGTCTTCGTCGGCACCGTGCGCAAGATCGAGTTGAAGGACTGGGTCCCGACCCTGACGCTGAACATTCAGCCGGGTCTGGACCTCCCTGCTAACACGACCGCCAAGATCGGCCAGAGCAGCATTCTGGGCACCCAGCACGTCGAATTGGCCGCGCCGGCCAACCCGTCCTCGGAGCCGCTGCGTGCGGGCGCCACCATTCCGCTGAAGAGCACGTCGTCGTTCCCGACCGTCGAGCGCACGCTGGCCAGCCTGGCCACCGTGCTGCGCGGCGGCGGCATCCCGAACCTCGAGGTCATCCAGACCGAGGTCAACAACCTGCTAACCGGCAACGCCGATCAGATTCGGTCGTTCCTGAACAAGCTCGACGTGTTCACCGCGGAGTTGAACAAGCAACGCGACGACATCGCCCGGGCGATCGAGTCGACCAGCAACCTGTTCTCCTATGTCGCCAGCCGCAACAACACCCTGGACCGGCTGCTCGTCGACCTGCCGCCGCTGATGGGCTACCTCGCCGGCGCCCGCGACCAGGTCGCCGATGCGGTGATCGCCCTGGGTCGCTTCGGCAAGGTCACGGGTGAGACGCTGTCGGCCGCCCAGGCCGATCTGCGGACCAACCTTGAGGTGCTGCAGCGCCCGCTGGTTCAGCTCGGCCGCGGTGCGCCGTACTTCCTGGACGCCCTGCGCCTGATCGTCACCAACCCGTACCCGATCGACAACGTGCCGAAGGTCATCCGGGGCGACTACATGAACCTGTCGCTCACCCTGGACCTGACGCTGAGCTCGATCGACAACGCGTTCCTGACCGGTACCGGTGTCTCGGGCATGCTGCGCGCGCTTGAGCAGTCGTGGGGCCGCGACCCGGCGACGATGATCCCGGATGTCCGGTTCACCCCGCATCCCAACATGACCGACGGCGGCCCGTACGTCGAGCGCGGCGAGTGAGTGAAGGAGTGATCTGATGCTGCTTACTCGCTTCGTCAAAACCCAGCTGGCGGTGTTCGTCGTGCTCACGGTGCTCGCGCTGCTCGGCCTGGGTCTGTACTACCTGCGGTTGCCGAGCGTCGCCGGGATCGGTCAGTACACCCTCAAGGTGGACCTGCCCGCCGCCGGTGGTCTCTACCGGACGTCGAACGTCACCTACCGGGGTGCGACGATCGGTCGCGTCACCGATGTGGAGCCGACCGAGAAGGGCGCACGCGCCACTCTGAGCATCAGCGACAAGTACAAGATCCCGACCGATGCCAGCGCCAACGTCGGATCGGTTACCGCGGTGGGTGAGCAGTACATCGATCTGGTCTCGACCGGGGACACCCGGGACTATTTCAAGCCCGGGCAGACCATCACCAAGAGCACCATCCCGCAGGCGGTCGGTCCGGCACTGGACAACGCCTATAACGCCCTTGCCGCTATTCCCTCGGACAAGATCCCCACCCTGCTTGACGAGACCGCCCAGGCCGTCGGCGGCCTCGGTCCGACGCTGCAGAAGTTGGTCGACAACACCCAGTCGTTCGTCAACGAGTTGACCCTCAACATCAACGACGTCAACGACATCGTCGACAACGCGCCGCCGATCTTCGACAGCCAGGTGCAGTCCGCCGACGCGATCTACACCTGGGCGGCCAATCTGAACTCGCTGACGCGGCAGGCCAAGGAGCAGGACGCGGCCGTGAGTAGCCTGCTCACCCAGGGCGCCCCCGCCGCCGAGCAGCTGAACACCCTGTTCGTCGACGTCCAGGACGCGCTGCCGCAGACGCTGGCCAACCTCGAGATCATCATCGAGATGCTCAAGCGGTACAACAAGGGCGTGGAGCAGTCACTCGTCCTGCTGCCGCAGGCGCCGATCGCCGGCCAGGCGATCGCGGGTACCTATCCGGGCAAGGCGAACCTGGACCTCGCCCTGTCGATCAACCAGCCGCCGCCGTGCCTGACCGGGTTCCTGCCGGCCAGCGAGTGGCGCGCACCGGCCGACACCAGCCTCAAGCCGGTCGAGAAGGGCCTGTACTGCAAGATCCCGCAGGAGACCCCGGCGAACGTCGTACGCGGTGCTCGTAACCTTCCCTGCGTGGACGTCCCGGGCAAGCGGGCCGCCTCGCCGCTGGAATGCCGCGGAGACGAGCCCTACACCCCGTTGGGCACCAACCCCTGGTACGGCGACCCGAACCAGATCCTGAACTGCCCGGCCCCCGGCGCACGCTGCGACCAGCCGGTCAACCCTGGCACGGTGATCCCCGCTCCCTCGATCAATAACGGGATGAACCCGCTGGCCGCGGATCTGCTGCCGCAGACGCCCACCCCGCCGATGAGCGATCCGGTGACGCGGCCGGGAACGGGCACGGTGCAGTGCGCCGGACCGTGGCAGCCGGGATGGCCGCAGCCCGGCACGTGCGACTACACCCCGGACACCGCCCCGGCGACGAACACCTCGGCAACCTACAATGCATCGAGCGGCGAGATAGTCGGGCCGGATGGTACGAAGTACACCGTCAAGAACTCGACGACTACAGGAGACGACGGATGGAAGGAGATGCTGGCTCCGGTCAGCTGACCCCAACCCCGCCACTGGAAGCTGACGAGACGGTAGAACCGGATCCTGCACTCAGCGATCATGTGACCGACGCTGGGAACGCCGTGCCCGCATCCAGGCTCGCCACCGGTAGGTGGTTGACCGGGATCGTCGGCGCCATCATCGCGGGTGCCGTGTTGGTGTCCGCCGGCGGGGTTTTCGCGCTGATCGGCCATCGCCACAACGCGGCTGCCGCCGCCGATGAGGTGGCCGCGGTCGCCGCGGCCAAGGACTGCATCACCGCGACTCAGGCTCCTGACGTCAAGGCGATGAAGGACAGCCAGCGCAAGATCGTCGAATGTGCAACGGAGAACTACGCACCGCAGGCGAACCTGTACAGCGGTCTGCTCGCTGACGCCTACCAGACGGTCAATGCGCAGGTGAAGGTCATCGACATGCGTGCCGGGGCGGAGCGCCACAACGCCGACGGCTCCATTGACGTCCTGGTCGCCACCAGGGTGGCGATGTCGAATGTGCAGCAGCAGGACCAGGAACTCAGCTACCGGCTTCGGGTGCGGATGCTGCCGGATGGCGGAACCTACAAGATCGACAGCATCGAACCGGTGAGCAAGTGACCGTCGCCCTCGACGGCGTTCCTGATAGCTCTGCGGCCGAATACCCGCAGTTGATGCAGGGGCCATTGGCAGGCTGGTGGGCACGGGCCGGTGCCTTCTGCATCGACGTGGTGTTCGGGCTCGGCGCACTGGCCAGCCTGCTGTTGGTCGGCTGGTCCGTCCCGCGGGGCGGCTGGGTCTGGTGGCTGTGCCTGCTGCTCGCCGGATTGGTCCTGCTGGCGATCGGGGTCAACCGGTTGGTCCTGCCCGCGATCACCGGCTGGAGCGTGGGCCGGGCGGTGTTCGGAATCGCTGTCGTCGACGGGGACGGGGCGCGGCCCGACGCCTGGCGCCTGTTACTGCGTGACGTAGCCCATCTGCTCGACACACTGCCGTTGTTCCTCGGTTGGCTCTGGCCCCTGATCGACGCCCGGGGACGGACCTTCGCCGATATGCTCGCCCGCACGGAAGTGCACCTGGTGGGCGGCCCCCGGCCCGACCTGAGGCGCCCCGCTGCGATAGTGACGGCGGCGGCGGCGCTGGCAGTGCTCGGCGCCGCGGTGGGATACCTCGGCGTGCTCCGACCGCAGCACGCTGTTGCACAGGCGCGCGAGCAGATCGCCGACGAGGGCCCCAGAATCGTCTCGAACATGCTCAGCTACACCAAGCAGAGCGTGGATGAGGATTTCGCCCGGGCTCAGTCACTGGTCACCGATGGCTACCGTCCCCAGGTGGTCGAGCAGCAGAACGCGGTACGCAAGGCCGGGCCGGTCGACAACGACTACTGGGTAACCAACAGCGCGGTCCTCTCCGCCGACCGGGATCGGGCCGCGATGCTGATGTTGCTGCAGGGTCAGCGCGGTGCTGCGCCTCAGCAACGCTTCATCACCGCCTCGGTGCGGGTGGAATTCGAGAAACCGGGCGGCCAGTGGAAGATCGCCAATCTGACGGTGCTCGCCCCACCGAAGAGTGAGTCCAAG
>SYAB01000438.1 GCA_005787665.1 Actinomycetota bacterium | reverse complement strand
TCCCGCCGCACAACCTGCGTGAGTTGGCCGAGGCGGTCTACTGGTGCCTGGAGAACTTCGACGCTGACGAAGAGGCCACCCTGGCGGCGATGATCGAACGGGTCAAGGGACCCGACTTCCCCACCTCGGGCCTGATCGTCGGCACCCAGGGCATCATCGACGCCTACACCACCGGCCGCGGCTCGGTCCGGATGCGCGGGGTGGTGGAGATCGAGGAGGACTCCCGGGGCCGGACCTCGATCGTGATCACCGAACTGCCCTATCAGGTCAACCACGACAACTTCATCACCTCCATCGCCGAACAGGTCCGCGACGGCAAGTTGGCCGGCATCTCCAATATCGAGGATCAGTCCAGCGACCGGGTGGGTCTGCGCATCGTCGTCGAACTCAAGCGCGACGCGGTGGCCAAGGTGGTGCTGAACAACCTCTACAAGCACACCCAGCTGCAGACCAGCTTCGGATGCAACATGCTGTCCATCGTCGACGGGGTGCCGCGCACCCTGCGGCTGGACCAGATGATCCGCTACTACGTCGAGCACCAGCTCGACGTCATCGTCCGGCGCACCACCTACCGGCTGCGCAAGGCCAACGAACGGGCCCACATCCTGCGCGGCCTGGTCAAGGCGCTCGATGCCCTCGATGAGGTCATCGCGTTGATCCGGGCGTCGGCGACCGTCGATATCGCCAGGGCCGGGCTGATCGAACTGCTCGACATCGACGAGATTCAGGCCCAGGCGATCCTGGACATGCAGCTGCGCCGGCTGGCCGCGCTGGAACGCCAGCGCATCGTCGACGACCTGGCCAAGATCGAAGCCGAGATCGCCGACCTCGAGGACATCCTGGCCAAGCCGGAACGCCAGCGGGTCATCGTGCGTGACGAACTCGCCGAGATCGTCGAGAAGTACGGGGACGACCGGCGAACCCGGATCGTGGCGGCCGAGGGCGAGGTGGCCGATGAGGACCTCATCGCCCGCGAGGACGTTGTCGTCACCATCACCGAGACCGGCTACGCCAAGCGCACCAAGACCGACCTCTACCGCAGCCAGAAGCGCGGCGGTAAGGGTGTGCAGGGCGCGACGCTCAAACAGGACGATATCGTCCGGCACTTCTTCGTCTGCTCCACCCATGACTGGATCCTGTTCTTCACCACCCAGGGCCGGGTCTATCGGGCGAAGGCCTACGAGCTTCCCGAGGCGCTGCGCGCGGCCCGCGGCCAACACGTGGCCAACCTCCTGGCCTTCCAGCCCGAGGAGCGCATCGCCCAGGTCATCCAGATCAAGACCTATGAGGACGCGCCCTATCTCGTGCTGGCCACCCGCAACGGTCTGGTGAAGAAGTCGAAGTTGAGCGACTTCGACTCCAACCGGTCCGGCGGGATCGTGGCCGTCAACCTGCGCGACGGCGACGAACTGGTCGGCGCCGTGCTGTGTTCGGCGGACGACGATCTGCTCCTGGTCAGCGCCAAGGGTCAGTCGATCCGGTTCTCGGCCACCGATGAGGCGCTGCGGCCGATGGGCCGGGCAACCTCCGGCGTGCAGGGCATGCGGTTCAACGGCGAGGACCGGCTGCTGTCGCTCAATGTGGTGCGGGAGGGGACGTATCTGCTGGTGGCGACGGCCGGGGGGTACTCCAAGCGGACCGCGATCGAGGAGTACACCCCGCAGGGTCGCGGCGGCAAGGGCATCCTGACGATTCAGTATGACCAGCGCCGTGGCAGTCTGGTCGGCGCACTGGTGGTCGACGACGAGACCGAGCTCTATGCGATCACCTCCGGCGGCGGGGTGATCCGTACCGCGGCACGTCAGGTCCGAAAGGCCGGACGCCAGACCAAGGGCGTTCGCTTGATGAACCTGGGCGAGGGCGACACACTGTTAGCCATTGCCCGCAACGCCGAGGAACAGACCGACGACGCGGACGACCCGGGCGCCTAGCCGCGGGGCGGGTAGGGACGCGCGGACAGTAAGGAGCAGCGGTGAGTTCACCGAACGATCCGGCACAGCCCACGGCCGGCGGCGAGGTCTCGCCCGAGGCTCCGCCGTGGCAGGGCGGTGCCCGGACCCGTCCGGATTCGGCCCCGGCCCGGCCCGCCGGTGACCTGCCGGTCCGCGCGGCCGACCCGTCGCGCTACATCACCGGGTACGCCGCGCCGGATCTGTCCACGATGAGCCCGCGCCCGCCGCGGCCCGAGCCGGATCTGGCGCGGGTCGAGCAGCGCACCGAGCGCACCGACGTCGCGACTGTCGAGCCGATTCCCAGCGAACTGCCCGATCTTTCCGTCCCCGCGCCCAGGCCGGCGCAGCGCCGCCATGCCGCCCCCGAACAGAACCGCGCGACGGTACCCACCTCGCGCATCCAGGTCGGCGGCCGGCCCCGCGGCCCGGTTCGGGCGAGCATGCAGATCCGCCGCATCGACCCGTGGAGCGCACTGAAGGTGTCCCTGCTGCTCAATGCGGCACTGTTCTTCGTCTGGATGATCGCGGTGGCGTTCCTCTACCTGGTGCTGGGCGCCATGGGGGTGTGGAGCAAGCTCAACAGCAACGTCGGGGATCTGCTCACCAGCGGCGCCGGCGGCGGCGGTGATCTGGTGTCGGCGGGGTCGATCTTCGGCGGTGCGGCACTGATCGGCCTGGTGAACATCATCCTGCTGACGGCGATGGCGACCATCGGTGCCTATATCTACAACCTGAGCACCGATATCGTCGGCGGCGTCGAGGTCACTCTGGCCGACCTGGACTAGCGCCATTTGGGCACGCCGTCGCCGGTGCGGTAATCTCGTCGCGCGACACGGGCCTATAGCTCAGGCGGTTAGAGCGCTTCGCTGATAACGAAGAGGTCGGAGGTTCGAGTCCTCCTAGGCCCACGATGTCCTGGTCGAAACCGGGTCGGCCCCCGCGGCTGGCCGTGTGTGTGGCGGTGCTGGCTGGTGCGGCACTGCTGATCTCCGTCCGCCGCCGCGGCGAGGTGTGGCACACCCTCGACGGCCAGAACACCGGCACGGGGCCTTAGCTCAGTTGGTAGAGCGCTGCCTTTGCAAGGCAGATGTCAGGAGTTCGAATCTCCTAGGCTCCACAAGCGTTTTCGGGCGGCCTGGGCACCCTGCACACCGGCCCGCGAGCCCCTAGTGGCACACTGTGGCCCGTGACCACGAGCTCAATCGCGACCTCGACCGCGACCCTGCACACCAACCGCGGCGACATCAAGATCGCCCTGTTCGGCAACCATGCCCCCAAGACCGTGGCGAACTTCGTCGGACTGGCCCAGGGCACCAAGGACTACTCGACGCAGAACGCCACCGGCGGCAGCACCGGGCCGTTCTACGACGGCGCGGTCTTCCACCGGGTCATCGACGGATTCATGCTCCCACTAGTACTGATTGACCAGTCTTT
>SYAB01000437.1 GCA_005787665.1 Actinomycetota bacterium | reverse complement strand
GGCCAGGGTCTCGGCGACCGGGTGCCGGCCCAGGAACATCTCGTCGAACAACGGTGTGATCGCCTGGAAGCCCGCCGCGAAACCGGCGCCACCCGGTGCGGCGATGCGCGGGCCGTCGAGCACCGCGAAGAACGGGGTGACGTCGACACCTCTGTCTCTCCAGTAGTCGAAGTACACCCGCTGGGCCGGCAGTACCGCCGGGACGGCCGCCCCGCGCCGGCCCAGGTATTCATTCCCCTTCCCGCCCATCCAGTCCAGCACGGCCCGGACGGCCGCGGGGTGGCGGCTGGCCGGATTGCCTGCTGCGACAATGCCGTTGGTGACGCTCACCCGACCCGCCGGACCGGTGGGAAGCATGACCAGGCCCCATCGAAAGCGGGCCTGATCGGCGATCTGGGCCAGGTTGTAGGTGCCGGACTGCAGCACCGCCATCCGCCCGGCCAGGAACTGGTTGCGGGAGAAGTCGCCGTTGTCGTTGGTGTCCGACGCCGGCGGGGCGACGTGGTCGGTGTTGATCAGATCGACGACGTAGCCGATTCCGGCGGCGGCAGCGGGCGAGTCGAAGGTGAATCGGTCGCCCTCGCTGAACGTCCCACCGGCCGAGCCGATGTAGTTGAGGGTGATGCCCTGCAGATCGTTGGCCGCGTTGTACGCCCATTGGCGTACTCGCCGAGGGTCGAACCCCGCGGTGGTGGCGGTCCGGCCGGCGGTGTCGATGGTCAGCCGGGCCAGTAGCGGCCGGAGAGTATCGCGAGCCGGGTCGGGATCCCAACGGGCGGAACCCAGTTCGGCGGGCGACACCCCCGCGTCGGCGAGAAGTTCCGCGTTGTAATACAGCGCGATTCCGGCGTCGGTCAGTTGCGGAACGCCCCACAGCACGCCGTCCCGGGTGAACTGGCCGACCACGGTGGGCTCCCAGTCCGGCGACGGGGTGGTGATCGGCATGAGGTGTCCGTTGTCGGCGTATTCGGCGAAGTGCGAGTTGTTGATCCAGAAGATGTCATCGGCACCACCTCCGGCCACATCGGTGCGCAGGGTGTCGAAGTAGCCGGCGTAGGAGACCAGGGTGGTGCGCACCTCGATCTCGGGATGTGCCCGGCTGAACTCCGCGAACGACTCCCGGTAGGCGCCCGCCACCTGCTCGTCCCACAGTCGCACCGTGACCACGGTCCTGCCGGCAGGATCACCGTCGCGCCCCAGCAGGACGACGGCGCCGGCCAGCAGCATGGCGACCGCAACGAGCGCGGCCAGTGCCATCGTGGAGAACCGCGGGCGGGCGGTCACTTCAAGCCGGTGACGACGATCGAGGCCACGATATGGCGTTGGAACACCGCGAACAGCACCACCAACGGGGCGATCGCCACGGTCGTCGCAGCCATCACCAGCGTCCACTGCGCGTTGTACTGCGACTGCAGGCCGGCGGTGGCCACCGTGAGGACCCGCCAGGTGGCGCCACTGGTGATCACCAGTGGCCACATGAAGCTGTTCCACTGGGAGACGACCGTGATCAGCGTCAGTGTTGCCAGGATCGGCCTGCTGATCGGCAGCACTACATGCACGATGACGTCCAGGGTGTTCGCGCCGTCGAGGCGTGCGGCATGGAGCAGGTCGGCGGGGATGGCGCGGAAATGTTCCCGCAGCAGGAAGATCGCATACGGCGAGCCGAACAGGAACGGCAGCACCAGCGCCCAGAAGGTGTTGCGCAGACCGAGTTCGGCCATCATCAGATACAGCGGCACCACCGTCACGGTCGCGGGAATCATCAGCGTCGCCACGTACACCCAGAACAGGGCGTCGCGTCCGGGAAACTCCAATCGGGCGAACGCGTAGGCCGCCAGCACCGAGAAGGTCAACTGCCCGATGGTGATGATCGCCGTCATCAGCGCGGTCACCAGGATCGCCCGCCCGAAGCCCGCCCCGCCCAGTGCGGTGTAGTTCGCGAGGGTGGCCGGGTCGGGCAGCGCGAGCGGTGTTCCGGTGGCGAACTGCCGGGCTGAGGTGACCGACGTCAGCAGGCCCAGGCCGAACGGTGCGACGGTGAGCACCCCGGCGAGCACCAGTGCGGCGTAGATCGGGATTGCCCGCGACCGCCGGCCCTCGATGCTCACGAGACGTGACTTTATCGCGCCGCGGACAGTATCCTTTGCTGCGGGAATCAGGGGGAAGAATGAGAACACTGCTGAGCATCGCTCTGTCGGTGAGCGTGGTCGCCGCCGGAGTCGGAGCGGGTTTGCCGGCGTCTGGGCCCGCGGTGCGGGAGGCCGATGCGCAGGTGCGATTGGCGTCCACTGTCCTGACGTTCGAGGGCGGTCTGATCGGGATCCAGCCGTTCTTCTTCTTCACCCCTCGCCAGCTTCGTGGTGACCTGTGTTCCTCGCCCAACTCCTGCGATCCCGTCTACTACCCGGCGATCCCCTTCGGGCAGCCGTTCAACGACGAGGGCGCGGCCCGGCTTCAGGCTGCCGTGGACAGCCGCGCCGGTGATCCCACGCCGATCACCCTGGTTGGCCACAGCCAGGGCGGACAGGTGATCTACACGGCGTTGCGGCACTGGGCCTCCGACCCGTCGAGCGCCCCCGACCCCGCCAAAGTCTCCTGGGTCTCGATCGGCAACCCGGAGAATGTCGTCGGCGGCCGCGCCCCGAATCCGGTGCCGACCGACTCCGCGTACTCGGGGATCGAGGTGATCCGGCAGTACGACGGATGGGCCGACGTCCCCACCGACAAGACCAATCTGCTGGCCGCACTCAATGCGGCGGTGGGCAGATCGACCACACATGTGTTCGGGTACTTCGATGTCGATCTGGAGGATCCGGCCAATATCCGCTACACGCCGGATGACGCCGAGGGCAATCCCGGGAAGATCACCTATGTGTTCGTGCCCAGCCCGATGCTTCCGCTGGTGGAAATGACCGGCCTGCTGGCTCCGATGCTGAACCCGATACTGGATCCGATCCTGCGCCCGATCGTCGAGTCGGCCTACCAGCGGCCGTTCGACGTCCCGGCGCCGGTCACTCCTGCGGCGTCCTCAGTACGTGTCGTAGCTGATCCGGTTGCGGAAGTAGAGGTGCTGGATGACGGTGACACCCGCCAGGAACGCAAACAGCACAAGAGCCATCACCGCCGCCCGTCCGATCGCGGCCGCCCCGAACGCCTCGGCGTAGATCCGGTGCGCGACCAGGTCGGTGCGGCCCGCCGGTCCGCCGCCGGTGAGCGCGTACACCGTGTCAAAGACCTGCGCCGCGCTCACCACGCCGGTGACTGAGACGAAGAAGAACGTCGGGCGCAGCATTGGGCACGTGATGCGCCAGAACCGCTGCCACCCGGTGGCGCCGTCGATACGGGCGGCGTCGTGGACCTGCGGAGGGATGGCCAGGATCCCGGCCAGGAAGAACAGCGCGACGTAGCCCACATTGGTCCAGACGGTCACCGCCGACACCACCGGCAGCGCCAGGCCCGGATCGGTCAGCCACTCGATGCGCCGGCCCAGCACAGTGCCGACCACACCGTCGGTAGGCGCCAGAATCCAGCGCCACAGCACCGCCACCGCCAGCGGGGAGCAGATCCACGGGATCACGTACAGCGCCCTGAATATCGCGGTGCCGGGAAGTCCGCGCGCGAGCATTGCGCCCGCGGCAAGGCCCAGCGCCACCTGTGTCGGAACCACGATGGCGATGAAGGCAAGCGTGATCAGCAACGAGTTGCCGAAGTCCGCGTCGCTGAGTACCGAACGCCAATTATCCAGGCCCACATAGCGGATCGGGGAGAGCAGATCCCAACGGTGCAGGCTCAGCCACCCCACCACCAGCATCGGCAGCAGCAGGAAACACACCACGCCGAAAATGCTCGGCGCCAGCAGTCCGTAACCCAGCAGGGCCGAACGTAGGCGGCTCACGCGGACCTGCTGAGCGTCCGGGCGACCTGCGCGGTAGCCCGAAGGCCGTACAGCAGGGCCTTTTTGGACACCAGCCCCGAGACGGGGGCAAGGACCACATGGCGCAGTCCTACATCTCCGAAGGCCCGTAGCTTGGCCGTGACCTGCGCTGGCGTGCCCCACAGCAGGGGGCCTTCGGTCATCACGGACTCGGGGACGGTGTTTATCGCCTCCTCGACGAAGGCGCGGTCGTGGCGGTCCGGCACGAAGTTGACGATGGTGTTGAACTGATCGCCGAGCGGATGCCGCACGCCGGAGCTGTCCCACACCTCGGCGGGTGCTCCGAGGCCCAGGAGACGTATTGCTTTGTGACGTAACATCGCGCGCGCCTCGGCCTCAGAGGAACCGAATACCACGAAACGGTGCAGTGCCGGGGTGATGCCAGCGGCATCGCGGCCCGAGTCAGTGGCGGCCGATCGCACGGTGGCGAGTTTGTCGGCGTATTCCCGGGGCGAGACCACCGAGGCCGGATACCAGCCATCGCCGTATTCCCCGGTGAGACGAAGGATTCGCGGGCCTTGGCCGGCTACCCAGATCTCAGGTGTCCTGCCGGGTGCCGCCTTGAGGTCCATCGTCGCCCGGTCGAGTTGGAAGTGCCTGCCGGAGAACGAGATCGGGCCGCTTGCAGACAGGCACAGCCGAATGATCTGGAGGGCTTCCTCCAGGCGGTTCACCGGCGTCGAGAAGTCTAGTCCATACGGGTCGATATTCATCCGCTCGCCAGCTCCGATACCGAGGATTGGCGCGCGCTTGACGAGGTGGGACAGGGTCAGCATGGCCTGGGCGATCATGACGGGATGCCGGCGGACCGCCTCGGTGACTCCGACACCGAGCCGCATCCGCCCGACTTTCGGTGCGAGGTAGCCAGCCATGACCTGATATTCGAACATCTCGTGGGGGCTGGGGCGTTGCTTGGCGACCCAGGTGAAATTCTCATTCCACAGACTTTTGGGGAAGACATTCTGGAAATGGTCGATAAGCATCAATGATTCCAGTCGCATGGCCCGGGCTGCGATCACGGCGGCACGGGTGACACCCAGGGGCGGCTGAGTGCTGACCTGCAGCCCTACGGCAATGGTCGGACTCATCGGGTAACCCCGTGGTGTGAGACCGCGCTCGAAGCTGATTCGGGGATGACCACCCGACGGCCGAGACTCCCAGACCCGCGCAGTTCAGCGGACGCGGGTGGACTCGGGGACATGCCGAAAGGGTATCCAGTCCCCAGCCGCAGCTACGGTGGTTCCGTGAGCGAATCCTCCCGGCACCGCCGCGTCGACGATGACTTTCTCGCCCTGCCACTGCACCGGTTGGCCGATGCCGCCCTGTCGGCGGCCAGAGCGGGCGGGGCCAGCTACGCCGACCTTCGGGTGCACGCCATCACCACCGAGGTGGTCCAGATGCGCGACGGTGAACTGGAGTCGGCGGTGCTCGACCGCGACATCGGCCTGGCGGTGCGGGTGATCGTCGACGGCACCTGGGGCTTCGCGTCGCACGCGGGACTCACCCCGGACATCGCCGGGGAGTCGGCCCGCCACGCGGTCGGGGTGGCGGTGACACTGGCCGCACTCAACGCCGAGCGCGTCGAGTTGGCCGACGAACCGGTCCATCGCGACGCGACGTGGGTCTCGGACTACCTGATCGACCCGTTCACGGTGCCGACCGCGGACAAGGTCGCGCTGCTCGGGGAG